>JAGBDQ010000218.1 GCA_017937415.1 Oscillospiraceae bacterium | reverse complement strand
GAGCCAAGAGGTTTATGATTCCCGCCGTTCCCGCCTTTATCGAGGAAACCAACGTGGAGGGCGGATATATCAAGGTAAATCTGATCGAGGGGCTGGAAACCGATGTATAGGATCGACATTTTAACGCTCTTTGATCTGACGGTGGGGGATGTGCTCTCGGAATCCATCCTGGGCCGGGCCCAGGAGCGGGGCTACCTGGCCATCGAGGCCCACCAGATCCGGGACTACACCCTCAATAAGCAGAAGCAGGTGGACGACTACCCCTACGGCGGCGGCCACGGGGCGGTGATGCAGGCCGACCCCCTCTACCAGTGCTGGAAGCACGTGGTGGACACCTTCGGGCCGGGCCACACCATCTACTTCTCCCCCGCCGGACGCACCTTCGACCAGGCCAAGGCCAAGTCCCTGGCTGCCGACTATGACCACCTGATCTTGGTCTGCGGCCACTACGAGGGGGTGGACGAGCGGTTCATGGAGGAGTGCGTGGACGAGGAGGTCTCCCTGGGGGACTTTGTGCTCACCGGAGGAGAGATCCCCGCCATGGCAGTGACCGACGCTGTGAGCCGGCTCATCCCCGGGGTCCTGCCCGACCCGGAGTGCTTCGAGCACGAGAGCCACTGGGACGGGCTGCTGGAATACCCCCAGTACTCCCGGCCCGAGGAGTGGCACGGCCGGAAGGTGCCCTCCATCCTGCTCTCGGGCAACCACGCCCTCATCGCCAAATGGCGGCGGAAGCAGGCCATTCTCCGCACCAGGCAGCGGCGGCCCGACATGTATGAGAAACTGGACCTGAGCTCCAAGGAGGACCAGAAGCTGATGAAAGAGCTCCGGGAAGAGTACCCGGGGGAGTTTTAACGTATAACGCAATGAAGGCACGCCCACAGGCGTGCCTTCCGTTTTCTTTTTGACTATATCTCTATTATTTCACCACAAAATTGGCCACCAGGGAGACGGCGCCCATGATCCAGCAGTAGTAGGCAAAGGCCCCGAACTTGCCCTTGTTGGTAAGCAGATTTACCAGGTGGATGGCGAAATAGCCCACCACGCCGGCCACCGCCGTTCCCACCAGGTAGACCGGCAGCATGGAGGTATCAATGGCCCCCTCCTTGATCACATCCACCAAAGTGAGGATGTTGGCTCCCAGCACGGCGGGCAGGCTCATAAGGAAGGAGAACCGGACGGCGAAGGTGCGGTCAAAGCCCCGGAGCATCCCCGCCGAGATGGTGGAGCCGGAACGGGAGATGCCGGGAAGGGTGCCCAAAGCCTGGGCGCAGCCCACCAAGAGGGCGTCCACCATCGTGGCGTTCCGGGCGTCTTTTCTGCCCCGGGCCATACGGTCGGAGAAGAAGAGGATAAATCCGGTGGCAATGAGGGCAACGGACACAAAGGCGGCGTTCCCCATGGCCTCCTCCACCAGATCCTTGACCGGAAGGATGGCAAAGAGAGGCAGGGTGCCCACCACAATAAGAAGGATCAGCCGCCGGGCAGGCGGAACCGGCCCCGCCACGCTCCGTCTGCCCCGGCCCCGGCCTCCGAAGAGATCGCCCAGGAAGGCAAAAAACTCCCGGATCATATCCCAAATGTCCTGCCAGTAGTAGACAAACACAGAAATGAGGGTGCCCAGGTGGAGCAAAACGGTAAAAAACATTTGGGTCTCTTCGTAGTTCTCCACGGCGAAAAACCGTTGGAACAGGGCCAGATGGCCCGAGCTGGAGATGGGCAGGAATTCTGCCACCCCCTGCAAAATCCCCATCAGGACAGAGGAAAGATAGGTCAAGGGAGATCCCTCCAATCATAGTAAGCAGGCTTATCCATTATATTACCATGAAACGGAGGATATTTCCATAGGGAATGGGATTTTTAAGAAAAAGTTCAGTTGCGTTCCCCGCTCCCCTTTGTTATAATCATCTTACCGAATTTTCCGGGGCTGCCATTTTCACACCCCATTCCAACTGTGGAGGTTCTCTCTATGAACTACAAACATATTGTTTTTGACGTAGACGGCACCCTCATCGACTCCGGGACGGCCGATATCCGGGGGCTTCAGGACACCCTGGAGCAGCTCACCGGAGTGGTCACCCCCCTGGAGGAGCTGCGCTTCTCCCAAGGGATCCCGGGCAAGGACACCCTCCGGATACTGGGCATTGAGGACATTGACGCCGTAGAGGAGCAATGGATCCAAAATATTCTCCGGCACAGCGGCGGCATCACCCTTTTTCCCGGCATGAAGGAGACCCTGGAGGCTCTGGACGCCCGCGGAGTCAAGCTGGGCGTGGTCACCTCCCGGACCCACCGGGAGCTGGACGGGGACTTCCCCCGCTATGGAGTGGCCCACCTTTTCGGCCCTATGATCTGTGCCGAGGACGCTCCCGGCCATAAACCGGAACCCGCTCCCCTGCTCCGGTACATGGAGCTCACCGGCGCCCGGCCGGAGGAGGTCCTCTATGTGGGAGACACCATCAACGACAGCCTGTGCGCCCAGCGCTCCGGGATAGATTTTGCTCTGGCCCTCTGGGGAACCAACGACCTCGCCATTCCGGCGGAGCACCGCCTGCAAAGCCCTTCCGCGCTGTTGGATCTGCCGGACAAAGTGCTGTAACCCACAGGGAGAGTGAGCCAGCGGCTCACTCTCCCTGTTTCCTTTTTCTTTCTTCAATCTGCTGGTGGAGGCAGTCCAACGCCTCCCGCAGGCCGCCTACCCGGTCGATGAGGCCCAGCTCCACCGCCTCCTGGCCGTAGAGGACACTGCCGATGTCTCCAGTAAGCTCCCCTGTTTCCAGCATAAGCCGGAGGAAGTCCTCCTTCCGGATCCGGCTGTTGCGGACCACGAACTCCAAGATCCGGTCCTGGGTCCGCTGGAAGTAGGTGAACATCTGGCTCACCCCGATGACGGTACCGCTGAGCCGCACCGGGTGGATGGTCATGGCCGCCGAGGGGGCGATGAAGGAGGTCTTGGCCGCCACCGCCAGGGGT
>JAGBDQ010000217.1 GCA_017937415.1 Oscillospiraceae bacterium | reverse complement strand
GGCGGCGATCTCAATGTTGGAGCCCTTGCTCTCAGCCCGAACGCCCACTACGGCGCCGGAGGCATCGGTGATCAGCTCGGTGGCCCGGGTCTCCAGCATAAGCTCCACGCCAGCCTCTTCCAGCGCGGCATTAAAGGGCTCTGCCATACCGGCGCCGCCGCCCTTGACGGTGTGCATCATCTGAAGGGGACCGTAGCCCACCTTCACGTCGTTGATGTCCATTTTCACCCGGTCGGCCAGCCAGTCCACCGTCCCGCCGCTCTTTTGGAGGGTGATGGTGGTAAGGGCCGGATCCAGGTGATAGGAGGCGTTGCTCATCAGGTTGTCGTACATCTGCTCAAAGGTGAGCTCAATGCCCTTCTCCTTCTGCAGCTTGCTGTCGTAGCCGCCGATCAGGCCCTGGGAGGTAAAGGTGGTGCCGCCGATGGCGGCCATCTTCTCCAGCAGGATGACCTTTCCGGCGCCCTGGTCCTTGGCCTCCAGCGCGGCGCTCAGGCCGGCGCCGCCGGCGCCGATGACCACCACGTCGGCGGTGAGGGCCTGGTCACCCAGGGGCTTTTCGGTCTTTACACTGGCATTCTTCAGGGCCTCCACATCGCCGCCGGCCTGCTTGATGGCATCCTCAACGGCTGCCAGGATGGCCTTGCTGGTCATGGTGGCGCCGGAAACGGTGTCGATCTTCAGGGACTGGTTGTCCACGATAGCAGCGGGGATGCGCTCCAGGGCGACGCCGCCGATGGAGGGCGTCTCCTTCTGCTCCACCACCTTCACGGCGGTGATGGCGTCCTTGGTGACTGTGACCTCCACCTTCACGTCGCCCATCATACCGGCGGCGGAGGCGGTGTAGGTGCCGGGGGTGTACGACATGGGCACCTTGGGCTGCTCACCCAAAAGGACGGTGCCGGTCTCGGCGTCCCAGCCCACGTTCACGCCCAGCAGCTCAGCCAGGAACCGAAGGGGGACATAGGTGGAATCATTGTACAGAAACGCTTCTTTCCCTTCCGGAGTGACGTCCTTGCCGTCCATGCTGATCTTTACGCCGGGGAACACATCAATGCTCATCATGGGCCCGACGGCGGCCGCGACGGTACCCAACAGCAGGGTCAGGACCAGCGCGACGGCAAGGATCTTGGAGCGATTTTTCTTCATTTCAGTTCACCTTTCCTTCCTTTTTCAAAATATTTGCAGTGTGTTTTGATAACATTGCGTAATTATCATAGCAAATTTCAACATATTTGTCAAGGAGATCCTTTGGTCAATTTGGAGAGATTGTACGAAAAACCGGGGCCGGTTCGGGATATTTCCGAACCGGCCCCGGTTGATTTGGCAGGGGATCGTCAGCAGGTAAACTTACTTGTTGGCAGCGGCATTGGCGCCCGCCAGACGGCCGGAGGTGAGGACCCAGCCCTGGGCGGCGCCGCCGTAAGTCACGTAGGCGACCTGGTTGGAGAAGAGAACGCCCATGGAGTCCTGGCCCACCGCGTAAAGATTATCAATGGGGGTGCCGTCCTCCTTGAGCACGTTCATGCTCTCGTTTACATCCAGACCGCCGCAGGTTCCGTAGTAGTAGCCGGCGCCGGCGATGGCGTAGAGCTTGCCGGTCATGCCCTTGGTGGCCTCGGTCAGGGCGTCGGCGGGGATCCCGGTCTTAGCGGCCAGCTCAGCCACGGAATCGGCCGTGATCACATTGCCGTACTCGGCGCCCACGGCCAGGATCTTGTCCATGGTCTCGATGGGGGTGTTGGGAGCCAGACGGCCGTTCTGTCCATGGGGGGCAACAGCCTTGGGGTTGGCCAGACCGTTGGCCGCGATGGCGTCGATCTGCTCCTGGCTGTAGAAGGTGTAGAAGTAGCCCTTCACCTTCCAGTTGTCAAAGGCCAGGCTGTTGGGGTTGGTGGGATCCAGGAACTCCTCCCCGTTGGCACCCAGAATGGGAGCGTCGAAGTTCAGAAGCATGGCGGTGAGGGCGGCCTTCTCAGTGGAGGTAAGGTCGTCGTTCTTGATCACATTGACCACATTGGCGATGTGGACCATGGCGGGCATGTCCTCGTTATAGAGGGCGCCGCCCGCGCTCAGGCCGGCCTGGACGCCGAAGCCGTCATTCTGGGTCATGGCGGTGGCGTGGAAGGCGGAACCCAGGTACTTCTGGGTCATCTCGCTGTTGCCCAGGAAGCCGCCGGTGGCCAGGATCACATTCTTGCCGTAAACCTCGTAGGTGGTGCCGTCCCAGTAGGTGGCCTTCACGCCCGCGACCTTACCGTCCTTGTCGAAGAGGAGTTCGGTGGCGGTGAGCTCCAGCATATAGTCGTTCTTGGCGTTTTTGGCCTTGGCCTGCTCCACGGCGGCGGTCATCATGTCGGTCTTGTTGCCGTTGTAGTTGGCCCAGACCTTCCATCCCTTGGGATGGAAGAAGGCCTTGATGGCGGTGAAGTCAAAGCCGTGCTTGCTCATGAGCCAGTCCATGGTCTCGCCGGACTCGCCCACAAAGAGGCGGACCATCTCCTCCTTGGCGTCACCGCGGCAGTAGTCCAGCCAGTCGGTGATCAGGTCCTCTTCCTCCAGGAACTTCTCGCCGTTGTTCTCGGCGTCCATTTTGAGCTGGGGATTGATGGCCATGGGGCCGGAGACGGTGGCCGAAGTACCGCCGATCTTGGCGGCAGTCTCGATGCCGAAGACGGTGGCGCCGTTCTCAGCGGCCGAGATGTAGCTGGCCATGCCGGAGCCGCCCAGGCCCACCACGATCACGTCATAGCCCTCCAGCTTCACGGTGTCGGTCTTCTTGGCCACCTCGGTGTACCACTGGTCCCGCTTGCCGCCGGCCTGCTCAATGGCGTTGCCCACAGCCTGCAGCACCGCGTTGGAGGAGACGGTGGCGCCGCCGATGGCGTCCACGCTCAGAGACTGGTTCTCCAGGATCCGGGAAACCAGCTTGTCCTCCACAGTCGCCAGGATCTCGGGGGTCTCATCGTTCTCACCCACCACCTCGATGGCGGCGATCTTCCCATCCTTGAGGGTCACTTCCACGGTCAGCATGCCGTTGATGCCGTGGCCCACCACGGTCGAAGTGTAAGTCCCGTCAGCCACGGGAGCCTTGCCGGTCTCCCGGACCGCGGCCTGCTCCAGGGCGTTGGCCACAGCCATCTTAGCGGCGGTGGAGGTGGCGGTGGCCCCGGCCACGCCGTCCAGCTTGTCGCCCTTGACCTTGGCGCTCTCAACCAGCGCGGGCAGAGCGGCGCCGCCGATGGTCGCAGTCTCCTTGTCGCCGGTGAGGGTCACGTCCACCACGTTGAACTCGTCCACGGTGACGGTGGCGGTCACATCGCCGCCAAAGCCCTTGGCGGCGGCGGTGTAGGTGCCGGCCTTATAGCGGGCAGGCACGCCGGAGAGCTTCACGGTGTTGGTGGCCTCATCCCACTCCACGTCCAGCCCCATCAGCTCGGACAGATAGCGCAGAGGCACATAAGTGGAGTCGTTGTAGATAAAAGCCTCCATCTCATTGCCGTTGGCGTCAACAGGTGTGGTCTTGGTCCCGTTGACCGTGATGGTGATACCGGGGAAGATGGTCACGTTCTTCCCGGCCGCGGCCATGGCTACCGTTCCCAGCACCATGGCCAGGACCAGTCCGATGGCAGCAATTCTGACTCTTTTCCCATTCTTCATGTAACAGTTCACCTTTCCTTGGTTTTTTGATCCGGCCCGTACCCGAGCCCGTCCCGAATCTTTTCTATTATACTAACAATGCCTGCAAGCTGTCAATAAGAACACAATGCAATATCTTGAAAATTGTATGGAACAAACGAAAAACCGGGGCCGGTTCGGAAGCTTTCCGAACCGGCCCCGGACGGGGTTCCTTACATGCGTATATGAGGATCCTTCGCAGCTTACCGCTTGGCCTTTCCCAGGGCCTCGGCCGCGGCTTCCTTGGCGGCCCCGGAGGTAACGGAGGCGCCGCTGACACCGTCAATGTCGGCGCTTTGAGCAGCCTTGATCTGATCGGCCAGAGTGCCCAGAGCGGCGCCGCCGATGGCGGCCGTCTCGCTGTCGCCGGTAACGGTCACGCTGGTGATGTTGTTATCGTCCACGGTGATGGTGACGATCACGTCGCCGCCGAAGCCGGCCCCGGTGCCGGTGTAGGTGCCGGGGTTGTAGATACCGGCAACAGGCTCGGGGGTGGGCTCGGGCGTAGCCTCGGGGGTGGGGGTGGTCTCAGGGGCCTTGGTGGCCTCGGGAGTCTTGGTCTCCTCGGGAGCCTTGGTGGGCTCGGCGGAGGGAGCGGGCTCCTCAGAGG
>JAGBDQ010000216.1 GCA_017937415.1 Oscillospiraceae bacterium | reverse complement strand
GGTATGTACCCTTTTGTGCCTGCTGTTCAGCCGCGGCCTCATCGGCATCTTTATCCAGTCCGGTTCGGACTCGTTGGAGTACGGCGCCCGGTTCCTCCGCATCCTCTGCCTGGGGGCCCCCTTCTCGGCCTGCGCCTATGCCTGCATCTCCTTCTTCCAGGCGGTGGGCCGGGGGAAGAAATCCTTCCTGCTGGCCATTCTCCGCAAGGGGATCCTGGATATTCCCCTGATGTTTATCCTACAGGCTGTTCTGCCGGTCTACGGTATCGTCTTGGCCACCCCCATCGCCGACCTGGTGTGCTGCGTCCTGGCCCTGTGGCTCTTCTTCCGCTTCCTCCGCAAGCACGCTTCTCGGGGCGTTTCGCAGGGAGTTGCCGCCAACAGCGGCACCGCCGCATAGCGAAACGTCCGGGGCGGTCGTTCGCCCCATGGGCGAATGACGCCCCTGTTCCCGCCTGAGCGCTCCTCCTAATAAATGGGACCGAGCTCTCCGCCAACCGCGGAGGGCCCGGTCCCGTTTTTCGCTATGTCCGCTCCTTGAGCCGCACCACCACCGCCGTGCGGTCGTCGGCGGCTCCCACCCGCTTTTCGCTCTCCTCCATCACCAAGCGGGCCAGGTCCTTGGGCTTTTCCTCCCCGCTTTTCTCCAGCAGCTCCCGAAGCCAGCCGTCCTCCTCTGGGTCGGCCACCCCGTCGCTCACCAGCAGGACCCAGTCCCCCGGCTTCAACTCCAGGTTGGTCTCGTCGGGACCGGAGGAGCCGTCGGTGAGCCCGGCGGGCAGGGCAGAACCCCACACCCTCGTCACCTTGCCCGCCCGGCAGAGGTAGGTGGGGGCCGCCCCCAGCTTGCACAGCTCCCCCCGGCCGGTATAGAGGTCCAGCCGCAGCAGGTCCACCGTGGTGAAGGCCCCCGACTCCTCGTTCCGGAGGGCCAGAGCGGAATTTACCGTCCGCAGGGCCGCACGGGACTCCATGCCCGAGCGGAGGAATTCCTCCAAAAGCCGTACCGCCAGGGAGCTCTCCCGGTGGGCCCAGGGCCCGCTCCCCATACCGTCGCACAGCAGAACAAAGAGACTGCCGTCCCCCCGCTTGAACCAGGTGCCTGTGTCCCCGCTCTCGGTCTGCCCCTCCCGGCGGCGGGCGGCGATGCCTGCCACCGCCATAAAGGGCTCGCTCTGGACAAGGACCACCCGGCCGGGCACCTGCTCCACGAACCGCAGCGGCATATCCATGAGCCGGGAGAGGACCTCCCGCTGCTCCTCGCTCTGAAGGGGGCTCACGTCCTCCCCCTCCACCTCCAACCGCAGATGGCCCGCCTCGTCGTAGTAGGCGGCGGTCTCCCCCTCCAAGCCCAGCCGGACCAGATGGGCCTTGAGCCGCCTGTCCCGGCTCAGGTCGGGGGTGAGCTCGGAAGCGAGCTCGGCGGAGGCGGCCGAGAGAATGTCGGACAGGGTCTCGTACTGACGGCACACCGCCCCCCGGCTCTCCCGGAGCCGGTTTTTGTACTGCCGACGGTAGCGCAGGGCCACCAGCTCCTCATTGGCGGCGTTAACGAACCCGGTAAAATGGACGCACCGCCCGGCAAACCATCCGGGGAAATCCCCGGCCTCCCCCTTCCCCTTTTCCATCATGGTCCCCAGGGCGTCGTTGAGGGCGTTGTAGGTGCTCACATAGTCCTTTCCCCAGCAGGTCCCCCGCAGGGCGCACCCGGCGCACACCCGCTGGGCCGCCCGGTCAAAAATCTTTGCCGGGTCCTCGTCGTTGAGCCCCTCCTGAGGGAAGGCGGAACGAAGGCTGTCCCGCACCGAGCGGAAGGCTTTGGCGGTCTGCTCCAGCCGCTGGGACACATATTGGGCGCACTTCTCTCCGGCCCGGCCTCCCTTCTCCCGCCGGAGCATGGTCCCAAGCTGCTTCAAAGATCCCTGGGGAAGCAGAATGAAAAATACCGACGCCATAAACACCTCATAGAGGGAGGAAATACCCGGTCCGCTCTCTCCGCTCCACATAAGGGCCACGGCGTTGGCCACCACGTAGGTGATGGCTCCGAAGAGCCGCCCCTGCTGCCAGCCCGCCCCGGTGAGGAGCCCGGAGAAGCCGTAGGCCATGGTATAGAACCCGCCGCTCCCGGCGGTCAGGTCCATGCCCACCCCGATGGCCACCCCGGCGGCAGCTCCCCGGCTCAGGCCCCCGGTGTGGGCCACCGCCATGACCAGCAGGACCCCCAGCACCCGTCCCACCGACACGTCTCCCCACAGCTCAATGCCCGCCAGGGCACACAGCAGCGTGCCGGAAAGGAAAAAGAGGCTGACGGTCTGACGGGTGGAGAGCCGCCCCTCCTCCCCGGTCTTCCAGGGGGAGAAGGCAATGCGGTAAAAATAGGCCGAACCTCCCGCCAAAATGATCTCGGTGGCAAAAAAGACCGCCTGAGGTACCCCCCAGCGGCTCCCGCTCAAGTAGACAAAGCCGGTGGCCGCGTCCATAGCGGCGGCCACCAGGGGCATAAACCAGCTTTTGGGGTAGATCTTAATGTCGTAGAAGGCAAAGGCCACCGAAAAGGTCAGCACACAGGCGGCGGCATAGCGCAGGCCCTCGGTAAAGCCCCGGAAAAAGAGATACCCCATGGCGGCGCCCAGCAGGGCGCAGAGCCCGTCGGTCCCCGAGCCTGAGCAGGCCACCAGCCCCACGCCAAAGGGCGCATAGCCCCCAAAGATCTCTCCCCCGGCCAGGATCCCGCCCAGCAAAAACCGGATCGCCCCCTCGGCGCCCCGGGTCAACAACCGGGAGCGCAGAACAGTCCGCCCCATCTGAGGCTGGACCAGCTCCTCTCCCATCTGGCTTTGTCCCCGTTGGCTTTTCCTCTGCTCCGCCATACCTGTTTCCTCCTTGGTAGCTTGTCCGCATCCGTGAATGTGGAACCCAGTATATTCCAAATTCTGGAAATTTTCTGGCGGAATTTGGGACCGTTGTCAAAATCCTCGGTTTATGATACAATATCCTCAATTCACGGCAGTTCTCCGGGAAAGGTGTCCTTCTCCGGTGTTCTCCCCATCCTTTTGCAGGAGGCGGCAGCATGAAAATCGGCAATGTGGTCCTCCCCTCCCCCCTGGCTCTGGCCCCCATGGCCGGGGTCACCGACCTGGCCTTCCGCTCCATCTGCCGGGAGCTGGGGGCAGGGTACACCGTCACTGAAATGGCCTCGGCCAAGGCCCTGTGCTACCAGGGCAAGAAGACCCTTCCCCTGCTGGACCTGGGCAAGGGGGAGCACCCCGCCGCCATCCAGCTTTTTGGCTGTGAGGAGGAGGCCATGGAGCGCGGGGCGGCCATCGCCGCGGAATACTCGCTCTGCGACGTCATCGACATCAACATGGGCTGCCCGGTGCCCAAAATTTGTAACAACGGGGAGGGCTCGGCCCTGGCCCGGGACCCGGAGAAGGCCGCGCGCATTGCCGCCGCCGTGATCCGGGGGGGCGGGGGCAAACCGGTCACCGTAAAGTTCCGCCTGGGCTGGGACAAGGGTTCTCTCAACTATCTGGAGCTGGGCAAGCGGCTCCAGGACGCGGGGGTGGCCGCCGTCACCCTCCACGCCCGGACCAGGACCCAGATGTATTCCGGCCGGGCCGACTGGGACGCCATCAAGGCCCTGAAAGCCTCCCTCTCCATCCCGGTGTTTGCCAACGGGGACGTGTTCTCCCCCAAGGACGCGGTGGACATTCAAACGCGCACCGGGGCCGACGGCATCATGATTGGCCGGGGGGTGTTCGGCAACCCCTGGCTCTTCCAGCAGTGCGCCGCCGCATTGAAGGGGGAGCCCATCCCGGACCGTCCGCCTCTGGCCCAGCGGTGCGACACGGTGGTGAAGCAGATCAGGCTGGCCGCGGAACAAAAGGGAGAGCGCATCGCTTGCCTGGAGGCCCGGAAGCACTACGCCTGGTATCTCAAGGGCATCCCCTACGCGGGATATTATAAGGAGAAGATCTCCCAGGTGGAGACCCTGGAACAGATCGAGGAGATCACCAAGGGGATCAAACGGGATCTGAAAGACCCGGAGGAATAAGAAGCGCGGAGCAAGGGTCTGCGAGGGAGCTTGGACTGGAGCGAGGACGAGCGCGGGGCCGCACAGCGGCCCAAGACCAGTCCGAGTCGGAGGGAAAGCGACCGAGCGACCAGACCCTTGCGCAGCGTGACAGCCCCATAACAGCAAAGGAGGTGAAGTCGGTGACAGAAAGTGAATTGGTCCGGGCCGCCCGCTCGGGGGACCAGTCGGCTTTTGAGGCCTTGGTGAAGGCCAACCAGGCCATGGCCTACCAGCTGGCCTACCGGATGACGGGCAACCCGGAGGACGCCGCCGACCTCACCCAGGAGGCCTTCCTCAACGCCTGGCGTGGGCTTTCCGCCTTCGACGGCCGCGCCTCCTTCTCCACCTGGCTCTACCGGCTCACCTCCAACGCCTGCATCGACTTCCTCCGCCGGGAGAAGCGCCGGGTCTCCCTCTCCATGACCTTAGAGGATGAGGAGGACGAGGAGGGCAGGC
>JAGBDQ010000215.1 GCA_017937415.1 Oscillospiraceae bacterium | reverse complement strand
TTGAGGAAGCAATGTTAACGCTTCGAGAACTGAGGAGCCCGACGGGCGGCGTGCAGACCGTATTTTTTCCGCTCCTTCATACGAGGATCGCGGGTCAGGAAGCCGGCGGACTTCAGGACGGGGCGGTACTCGGGGTTCATCTCCAGCAGAGCCCGGGCAACGCCGTGGCGGATGGCGCCGGCCTGGCCGGAGACACCGCCGCCGGTGACGGTGGCGTTGATGTCAACCTTGCCCACCAGGTCGGTGGAAACCAGGGGCTGGCGGACCACCATCTTCAGGGTGTCCAGGCCGAAGTAATCGTCGATGTCACGGCCGTTGATGGTGATGGCGCCGGTACCGTTGGGGAACAGATGCACCCGGGCCACGGAGGACTTCCGGCGGCCGGTGCCGTAGAGATAAGGCTTCTTGCTCTTATACATTGTCATTTACCTCCTATTAGTCCTGGGTCCAGGGCTCGGGCTTCTGAGCGGCGTACTTGTGCTCGCTGCCGCGGCAGATGTGCAGCCGGGAGAGGGAGTCCTTGGTGATGGTGTTGCGGGGCATCATGCCGCGGACGGCAAGCTGCATGGCAAGCTCGGGCTTCTCCTTCATCAGGGTGGCGTACTTGGTCTCCTTCAGACCGCCCACCCAGCCGGAGTGGCGGCGGTAGTACTTCTGCTCCAGCTTCTTGCCGGTGAGTACCGCCTTCTCGGCGTTGAGAATGATGACGTAGTCCCCGCAGTCGGCGTGGGGGGTGTAGTCGGGCTTGCGCTTTCCGCGGAGCAGATCGGCGGCGATAACAGCCGTCTTGCCCAGGGGCTTGTTCGCCGCGTCGAGGATGTACCACTTGCGGACGATGGTGCCCTTGTTGGCCATAAATGTGGACATGGTGTAACCTCCAGTTTCTCATTCCCTCTGAAATGAGGGTGTATTCACAAAGAAATGGCTTCCAATCTGGACGATTGGAGCGTTTTGTATTATAATACCGGGGAAAGGTCCTGTCAACGGCTTTTTTGAATTTTTTCTTTCTGGACGGCAAAATCTCTTAAAATCTCATTTTATCTCTTTTATTCTCTCAAATACTCACTTTCAATTTTCAAATTTTGCGGAGGCGTTTTATGGAAAAAATACTCTCCCTGGTCCGCCGGTGCGTGGAGGATTACGATATGATACAGCCCGGGGACCGGGTGGCGGTGGGGGTGTCCGGAGGCAAGGACTCCCTGGTGACCCTGGCGGCCCTCCGCAAGCTCTCGGAGTTCTACCCCAAGCCCTTCACCGTGGAGGCCGTCACCTTAGATATGGGAGGCACCGACGACCGCCCCGGGGCCGACTTCTCCCCCGTGGGTGCCTGGTGCGGGGCCAACGGGGTCCCCTTCCATCTGGTGAAGAGTGAGATCAGCCACATCATCTTTGATTTAAGGAAGGAGAAAAACCCCTGCTCCATGTGCGCCAAGATGCGCCGGGGGGCCCTCCACAACGCCCTTCTGGACCTGGGCATCACCAAGATCGCCCTGGGACACCACTTTGACGACGCGGTGGAGACCTTCTTCCTCTCCCTCTTCTATGAGGGGCGGCTGAGCTGCTTCCAGCCGGTCACCGAGCTGACAAGGACAGGCATTACCCAGATCCGGCCCCTTCTCTACTGCGGGGAGGGCATGGTCCGGGGGGCGGCGGCCCGGAACGGCCTGCCCGTGGTGAAGAACCCCTGCCCCGCCGACGGCTTCACCAAACGTCAGGAGGTAAAGGAGCTGGTAAAGGAGCTGGAGCACAAGTACCCCGGGCTGAAGGAGCGGGTCTTCGGCTCCATGCAGCGCCTCCCCCTCCCCGCCTGGGAGCCTGTGGAACATAGGAGAAGGCCCTACGCGGAGGAAACAAAAACTTAACACTTTTTTGTGCTTTTTCCGCCGGAAAACCCCAAGATATGGATTGCAATTTCTTCCGGGACAGTGTAAAATACCCATATATGGCAAACACTTTGGAAAAAGCCCCCATTTATAGAAAGGATGGACAACAGCATGGATTACGTATTCTCTCAGTATCAGGAAAGCGCCGACTACCTCCGTTCACGCCTGAACGGCTTTACCCCCGACATCGTCATGGTCCTGGGCTCCGGCCTGGGCTTTTTGGGGGACAAGGTGGAGGATCCCACCGTCATCCCCTACGGGGACATCCCCCACTTTAAGGTCTCCACCGCTCCCGGCCACAAGGGCCAGTTGGTCTGCGGCACCCTCTCCGGCAAGAAGGTGGCCGTGATGCAGGGCCGGATGCACCATTACGAGGGCTACTCCTACCAGGATGTGAGCTACGCCGTGCGGGTGCTGCGGCTGCTGGGCTGCACCAAGCTGATCCTCACCAACGCCGCCGGGTGCGTCCGCAAGGAGTGGGACGTGGGCGACATCATGCTCATCACCGACCACATCAAGTTCTTTATGGAGTCCCCCCTCCGGGGCGAGAACCTCTCCGAGTTCGGCCCCCGGTTCCCCGACATGTCCCACGTTTACACCCCGCGGCTTCAGGACGCCGCCCGGGAGAGCGCCAAAGAGCTGGGCCTGACCCTGCGGGAGGGAGTCTACTGCTACTTCCCCGGCCCCCAGTTCGAGACCCCCGCTGAAGTCCGGGCCGCCCGGGTGCTGGGGGGCGACGCCTGCGGCATGTCCACCGCCCCCGAGGCCATTGCCGCCGCCCACGCCGGCATGGAGATCTTAGGTTTCTCCATGCTCACCAACATGTGCGCCGGGATCTTAGACCAGCCCCTCTCCGGGGAGGAGGTCAACGAGACCGCCGAGGCCCGGAAGGGTCCTTTCTCCGAGCTGGTGCTGAAAACCTTAGAGAAGATGTAAGGGGGACTGTCCGGCAGGCGGCTGAGGACAGCCGCCCCTACGAAACAGAATCACGTGATACCTTTTTGTAGGGGCCGATGTCCTCATCGGCCCACCCACAAAGAGTGCGGGCGGGTTTGGAACCCGCCCCTACGAAGGGAGCAAACAATCATGTCTATCCTTTTTGAAAATGTCACCGCTGTTCTCATGGACAGCGCCCATACCGTTCTCCCCAATGCCTTTGTGGCGGTGGAGGGCCGCACCATCACCTCGGTGGGGGCCACCCGTCCCAATGGGGAATTCACCCGGGTCATTGACGGCCGGGGCGGCATCCTCATGCCCGGGCTCGTCAACTGCCACACTCATGTGCCCATGACCGCCATGCGGGGCTACGGGGACGGCCACGACCTCCAGGACTGGCTCAACGACTTCATTTTCCCTGTGGAAGCCAAGTGGGACGACCGGGCCATCCGGGCCTGCGCCGATTTAGGGCTTATGGAGATGATCGCCTCGGGCACCACCTGCATCGCCGATATGTACATGCGTATGAACGTGGTGGGGCAGGCCGTGGCCGACGCGGGCATTTCGGCCAACCTGTGCTGCGGGGGCACCTTCTTCGGGGAGACCTTCTCCCCCGAGGCCTGCGACGACTGCGCCCACCAGGAGGACCTGCTCCGCACCTGGCACGGCCACGATGAGGGCCGCATCCGGGTGGACGCCTCCCTCCACGCCGAATACACCTCCCAGCCCGGATTGTGGGAGTGGACCGCCGACTTCGCCAAGCGCAACGGCCTGGGCATGCACGTGCATATTTCCGAGACCAAGCGGGAACATGAGGAGTGCAAGGCCCGCCGGGGCGGCCTGACCCCCATCCAGGTCCTGGACAAATATGGGATCTGGGATGTGCGGGCTATCGCCGCCCACTGCGTCTGGACCACCCCCGAGGACTGGTCCCTCATGGCCAAGAAGGGCATCACCGCCGTCCATAATCCCGCCTCCAACCTGAAGTTGGGCTCCGGGGTGGCCAAGGTCCCCTCCATGCGCAAGCTGGGGGTCAACGTGGCCCTGGGCACTGACGGGGTGAGCTCCAACAACACCACCGACCTCTTTGAGGACATGAAGCTGGCGGCTCTCATTCAGAACGGCGTTCTGTGCGATCCCCTGGCCATGAACGCCTGGGATGTACTGGAGATGGCCACGGTGGATGGGGCCAGGGCTCTGGGCCGGGACACGGGATGTATCGCCGTGGGCAAGGACGCCGACCTCATTCTGCTGGACGCTGACGCCCCCAACCTGATCCCCTGCCACGACACCGCCAACAACATCGCTTACGCCGCCCATGGCGCCAATGTTAAGCTGAATATGTGCCGGGGCAAGGTCATATATGAAAACGGGGAGTTCCTTACCATCGACGCGGAGAAGGTCCGCCGGGAGGTCACCGGCTACGCCCTTCCCCTGCTCTTTGGGAAATAAGGGCGAAGTCCCCGGAAAGGCTGTGGCAAATATTGTCTAACTCTCTGGACCGTAACAATTCCAACATGAAGAAGAACACCTTCTTCGGCGGGGCGGCCATTTTAGCGGCCACCACCATCATTGTCAAGCTCATCGGGGCCATCTACAAGATCCCCCTGGCCAACATCCTCACCGATCCGGCCTATGCGGACTTTGACAGTGCCTACTCGGTCTACGGTGTTTTTCTCACCTTCTCCACCGCCGGACTGCCGGTGGCCCTCAGTAAGCTGATCTCCGAGTCTCTGGCTTTGGAGCGGCGCAACCAAGTGCGAAGGACCTTCCGTCTGGCCTTCGCCGCCTTCCTTACTCTGGGCCTGTTCAGCTTCTTCTGTATGTCGGTGCTGGCTGTCCCCCTGTCCACCTACGCCTTGAAAAATCCCAAGGCGGTCTACTGTGTGATTGCCCTGTCCCCCTCGGTGCTGTGCGTGTGCATGGTGTCCGCCTTCCGGGGCTATTTCCAGGGCCACTTCAATATGACCCCCACCGGAGTCAGTCAGATCATTGAGGCCGCCTTCAAGGTCCTGGTGGGCATCCCTCTGGCCTACGCTCTGCTGAAAATGAACATTTCCAACCCTGACATCCCCGATCTGGGGGAGCGGCTCCCCGCCGTGGGAGCCATCATCGGAGTCTCGGTGGGCAGCATCGTGGCCCTGCTCTACATGGTCTTCCTTTATTTGAAATACCGGAAAACCCTTCCCAAGGGCAGGGATAAGACCGACAGCAACCGGGAGATCCTTTCCTCCCTCTTCAAGCTGGCCATTCCCATCACCCTCACCGCGGCCACCAGTTCCATTGTGATCCTCATTGATACCGCCATCATTATGGAGCGGCTTCAAAGTGTTTACCTCTCTCAGGGCATGCTGGCCAACGCCGCCCTGGATGCCGCCCGGTCCCTGAAGGGCATGTATGCCAAATGTACCTCCATCTATAATCTTCCCTTCGCCATGATGGGGGCCCTCACCGCCTGCGTCATCCCCGGCGTGTCAGCCGCCCTGGCCCGGCGGAACCGGAGAGAGGCCCAGAAGCTCAGTGAGTCCGCCCTGCGGATCGGCCTTCTGGTAGCCATGCCCATGGGCATGGGCATCTTCGCCCTGGGGGAGCCCATTATGGCTCTTCTCATCCGCAACACCGACGCCTCCATCGCCGGTCCCCTCCTGTCGGTGCTGGGCATCGCCTCCATTTTTGTGTCCATTCAGGCTCTGCTCAACTCGGTGCTCCAGGCCAACGGCATCGTGACCCTGCCCGTGGTGGCCGCCTTATTGGGCGGCATTGCCAAGCTCATTGTCAACTATGTGCTGGTAGGCAACCCGAACATCATGATCAACGGCGCCCCCATCGGCACCCTGGCCTGCTTTGTGCTCATCGACCTGCTGGAGCTCTTCATTCTCCGCCGGGCAGTGCGCCGTCCCCCCAGCTTCCTCCGGGCGGCCGCCAAGCCCGCTCTGGCCTCAGGCTCTATGGCCGTGGTGGTCAAGGTCGTCTACGATCTCATTCGCGGCCCCCTGGGACAGGGGAACACCGTTTCCACCCTGGGCGCCATCTTCGTGGGCGTGGTGATCTACCTGCTCTTAGTCATTCTTCTCCAGGCTGTCACCGCAGAGGACCTCTCTTTGATGCCCAAGGGGGACAAAATCGCCAAAATCCTGAAAATTCAATGATTTTTTTGTAAAACCCCTTGAAATGCGAGGTAGAATATGATAGATTTTGTAAGGAAAGAACGCTACGGTGTCAAGGACCTGGAAGCCATCGTCTCCATCCTCCGCGCGCCCGGGGGCTGCCCCTGGGACAGGGAGCAGACCCACTCCTCCCTCCGCCGGGGGCTGATGGAGGAGAGCTGCGAGGTCATTGAGGCCATCAACGAGGAAAACCCCGCCCATCTGCAGGAAGAGTTGGGGGATGTGCTCCTCCAGGTGGTCTTTCACGCCGACATCGAAAAGGACGCCGGGCGTTTCGATCTGGAGGATGTGGCGGACGGCATCTGCAAGAAGCTGATCTTCCGCCATCCCCATGTGTTTGGGGATGTGTCGGTCTCGGGCACCGATGAGGTCCTCTCCAACTGGGAGGAGCTGAAGCGGAAGGAGAAATCCCAGGAGACCTACACCGACACCCTCAACGCCGTGGCCAAGTCCCTCCCCGCCCTGTGGCGGGCAGAGAAGGTCCAGAAGAAGGCGAAAAACGCCGGCTTCGATTGGGGAGAATGCTCCCCTGCGGTGGACAAGCTCTCTGAGGAATTGGAGGAGCTGAAGGAGGCCATCGCCCAGGGCACCAACATCCACGAGGAGTTAGGGGACCTGCTCTTCGCCGCGGTGAATGTCTCCCGGTTCGTGGGCGCTGATCCGGAGGAGACTCTGAACGCCGCCACCGAGAAGTTCATCTCCCGCTTTGCCAAGGTAGAGGAACTGGCAAAAGCTCAGGGGCAGGACATGGCCCAAATGAGCCTTACCGAGCTGGAACAGCTCTGGGAGGCCGCAAAACGGACTTAATGGCCAAAAGGCCTTAAGTATAAAAAGGCGGTTTTACCGCCGAGAAAATACAAATGTAGGAGGACAATCCCATGAACAAGACCGAACTGATCGCCGCCACCGCCGAGAAGGCCAATCTCTCCAAGAAGGACACCGAGGCCGCTGTCAACGCTGTCATCGACGTCATCACCGAGGCTCTGAAGAAGGGCGACAAGGTCCAGCTGGTCGGCTTTGGCTCTTTCGAGACCCGTGAGCGCGCCGCCCGCGTGGGCCGCAACCCCAAGACCAAGGAGACCATCAAGATCCCCGCTTCCAAGGTCCCCGCTTTCAAGGCCGGCAAGGCTCTGAAGGACACCATCGCCTAAGTTATCCCGTCAAACACAAAGGCGGCTCCGTTCCCGGAGCCGCCTTTGTTTACACGGGACAGAGGCAAGACAGAAAGGTGATTTTTATGCGGTTGGACAAATGGCTGAAAAATTCCCGGTTGATCAAACGGCGGACGGTGGCCAACGAAGCCTGCGACGCCGGGCGGATCACCGCCAATGGCAAGGTGGTGAAGGCCTCCTATGAGGTAAAGCCCGGCGATGTGCTGGAGCTGCGCTTCGGGGAGAAAGTCACCCGGGTCAAGGTGCTCTCCACCCAGGAGATCGTAGGTAAGGCCGACGCCGCGGGCATGTACGAGGAGATATGATAAGCAAGCAACAGCCCCGGACGTAAAATGTCCGGGGCTGTTGCTGTCTATTCAGTCAGATCGCAATATTGCTTTTCTTCTGAAACTGCAAACTTACAAGACGCAGGGAACGTCATTCGACTGCGCCGAACGACCGTTCCCTGCCGTATTGCACCTGCGGTGCAAAGCGGCCTTACACCATCAGCTCGCACACCATACGGGTGTACTCGCCCATGTCCTCCACCGGGAGGCCGGAGAGCAGAAGAGCCTGGTCATAGAGGAGCCGGGCATATTCCTTCGCCTTGTCCGGGTCCTGGGCCACCGCCCGGGCCAGAGCGGAGTAGGCCGGGCTGTCGGCGTTGAGCTCCAGCACACGCTGGGCCTTCATGCCGCCCATGCCCCCCTCCACCTTCTGGAAATACTTCTCCATCTCTAAGGTGATGGGGCCGTCGGTGGTGAGGCAGACCGCTCCGGACTTGAGCACCTGGGAAAGGCGCACCTCGTGGACCTTGTCCCCCAGGGTCTCCTTCACGAAGTCCAGCACGGACTTGTTGGCTTCGGTCTTCTTCTCCCCCTCGGCCTTCTCCTCCTCGGTCCGGGGGAGGGCGTCAGGGTCGGCGGCGTCCTTGAAGGGAACACCGTCGTACTCCCGCAGGGTCTGGGCCAGGAACTGGTCCACCTCATCGGTGAAGTACAGGATCTCATACCCCTTGTCCAGCACCCGCTCGGCCTGGGGCAGGGCCTTGGCCATATCCACGCTCTCGGCGCAGAGGTAGAAGATGCCCTCCTGGCCCTCGGCCATCCGGTCCTTGTACTCCCGGAGGCTCACCAGCTCATCTCCCTTGGAGGTGGGGAAGAGCAGCAGATCCTGCAAAAGGTCCTTCTTGGCGCCGTACTGGTCCACCACGCCGTACTTGAGCTGCCGGGCAAAGCCCTTCCAGAACTTCAGGTACTTCTCCCGGTCCTCCTTCTGGAGCTTCAGCAGCTCGGCCTTCACCTTTTTCTCCACGGTGCCCTCGATGATGTGGAGGGCACGGGTGTGCTGAAGGGTCTCCCGGGAGATGTTGAGGGGCAGGTCGGCGGAGTCCACCACGCCCTTCACAAAGGAGAAAGCGTCGGGCACCACCTCGGGGCACTTGTCCATGATGAGCACCCCGGAGGAGTAGAGCTGGAGGCCCTTCTCGTAGTCCTTGGTGTAGTAGTCATAGGGAGCGTGGGCCGGGACAAAGAGGAGGGCCTTGTACTCCATCTGGCCCTCGGCGGCAGTGTGGATCACGCAGAGGGGCTCCTCCCAGTCCCCGAACTTCTCCCGGTAGAACTGGTTGTAGTCCTCCGGCTTCACCTTGCTCTTGGGCCGGTTCCACAGAGGCGTCATGGAGTTCAGGGTCTCCCACTCCCGGACGGTCTCATACTCGGGCTGGTAGTCCTCCCCGGCGCCCTCGGGTTTCTCCTTCTGCCGGGAGTGCTCCACCTCCATGCGGATGGGGGTGTGGACATAGTCGGAGTAGGTCTTCACCAGCTCCTGAAGCCGGTAGGTCTCCAGGTACTCCCCGAACTTGTCCTCCTCAGTGTCCGGCTTGATGTGGAGGATAATGTCGGTGCCCAGGCTCTCCTTGTCGCAGGGCTCCACGGTGTAACCGTCCGCCCCGTTGGACTTCCACTCCCAGGCCTCATCGCTGCCGTAGGCCTTAGAGCGCACCGTCACGGTATCGGCCACCATGAAGGCCGAGTAGAAG
>JAGBDQ010000214.1 GCA_017937415.1 Oscillospiraceae bacterium | reverse complement strand
TTCAGGTTCTGAATGATCTCGGTTTCGTTTTCACAGAGGAAGCCCGTGAGCGGATGGAGGAAATGTCCAATAGCGGATATTCGGATTTCCTGGCCAGTGCCGGTATGGGTGAGTTTGATTATGAGACCGGGGAATGGACGTCTCTCTCTGACCAGGTGTATGCTCTGGATACTGAAGTGTTCGACGAAAGTACCATGTATCCCTTGTTTTTCCAAGGACTGCTGTCCATCTCCGGCGGAGAGGTTCCCATCACCGACGTGATTCAGGATGACAGTCAGGTGAATTGGGAGGAGGGGACCGGCCTTCGCCGGGTGACTCTGAACTACGATGGGAAGCCCTATATCATTGACACTGAGGCCATGATGGACTGGCTTGACTGCTCGATCCTGAAGTCGGTAAATGACATCCTGGCTAAAGAGGGCGCCTCCAAGCGGTATTATGCCATGTGGAACAGCTTTCAGGGAATGACGATCCTCTTCTTTTCTCCGGAAGAGGCACGTTCGTTTGAAGGAGCCACCGGATGCCATCTCTCGACGGCGCTGTAATAAGCTATTTTGCTTGCGGAGACTTGCGAAACAGCTCTTTCAGCCCGACGAACAAAAGGTAAAGACCAAAACAGCGGCGAAGAAGAGTGACCTCCAGCCCTGTCGCGGCCCACGCACCAAGCGCGGTTCCGACCAGCCCAGCCAAAATGGCTGGGCTGGCCGTTTCTTTTTCAATATATCCGTTTTTAATATGACTGGGGAGGGCGGTAGCGGCGGCGGGGAGAAAGTAGAGCAGATTGATCCCCTGGGCAAGATGCTGGTCAAGGCCGGCAACGGCAGTCATGTAGATCAGAAGCAGGGTTCCGCCCCCAACCCCGAAGCCGGACAAAATGCCCGTGACAGTACCCGCTGTCAGAGCTAAAATCCAAGCCCCCATTAGAAGAAAAGTGAGCGAATGCCGCCATAGAGAATGAATAGGGCAAAAAAGCGCCGGAGCCAATCTACGTTTAGCATTCGAAAGAGTTTGCCGCCGACAAAACCTCCTGCCAAGCCGCCAATCAAATAGGGGAGCGCGCTCAGAAAGTCCAGGCTGCCCTGGAGAAAATAAATGACGGCTGAAAGAATGCAGAGAGGAAGAATGATGGCCACAGAAGTGGCGAAGGCCTTTCGCTGTGTCAGACCGCATTTCCCTGTGAGAAGAGGCACCAGGACCATGCCGCCGCCTCCGCCGAAAAAACCGTTGATAAGGCCAGCAAGAGCACCGGCTTTCAGGGCATTTTGCTTCTTTTTTTCCATAAAATGATCCCCTCCCGCCATAGTATGGCAGAGAGGGGATCATTTTATTACGTTTTTGTCCGTTCCGCTTGGGTAAGGCGGAGCACCACATCTCCGGCTAACATGAGTCCGGCACAGGAGGGGACCCAGGCGACACTTCCGGGGACGCTGCGCCGTCCGGGGGGAGGGGACTCCTGAGAGGAAGGAGACAGGGGCTCCTCATCGGACCAGAGGACTCTATGGTGAAGAATGCCCCGGTTTCGCAGCTCTTTGCGGATCACCCGGGCCAAGGGGCAGCCTTGCGTTTTGGAGATGTCGGTGATCTGAAAACGGGTAGGGTCCAGCTTGTTTCCGGTTCCCAGCGCAGAGACGATGGGGATCTTGCGGCTCAGCGCGGTTTCGATCAGATCCAGCTTACAGGATACTAAGTCGATGGCGTCCACAATATAGTCGTATTGTTCCCGAAAAAAATCCTCACGCGAATCTGCGGTGTAACGAATGAAAAGGGGAGTTGCTTTACAGCCTGGAAAAACTTGATGGATACGCTCTGCCATGGCCTGACATTTGGGAAGACCAACCGTGCTTACTGTAGCCTCCAACTGGCGGTTCAAATTGGAGACGCCCACTGTGTCGCAGTCCGCCAAGGTCAGGGCTCCGACGCCGGAGCGGGCCAAAGCCTCTGCGCACCAGCTTCCCACGCCGCCGAGGCCCAAAACTGCCACGTGGCTGTGGGCCAGCTTCTCCATGGCAGCAGATCCAAGGAGCATTTCAGTTCGGAGCAGTGCTTCCTCCATTTGGCATACCTCCTTATGATAAGCCGCCCCGGAGAGATCCTTCGGGGCGGCTTTGGAAGAAACATTTATTCGGCAGATTGGGATTCAGCGGGAGCAGATTCGGTGGGCTGCTCAGACTCAGCAGGCTGGGACTCAACAGGAGTGGACTCAGCGGGGGAGGCGGAGGGAGTGGGGGTGGCAGTGTTGGCAGAGCCAACATACTTCATTCCGTCAGCCTCTACAGCCTCAATGGCTTCGTTCAGCGCATTTACCCAATCGCTCTGCATGGAGGACTTTGTGTTGTCTTCGGCAAGGATCCGCCAATGAGGATCCTCGGCTACGCCGGAGAAGTAGATAACGTGCCAACCGCTGTAACGGCCCATATACTCTACCATACCCACATCGCCGGCCTTACGGCCTTCGGTGAAGACCCAGTCGTTGAAGCTGGGAACCATCTCGCCCTTGTAGACCTCTTCATAGAGACCGCCAGGGTTGGTCAGAGGGGCTTTTTCACCATCGGGCACGGCTTCGTCGTCACTTCTGCCGTCCTCGGAATATTTCTCGGCCAGTTCGGCAAAGCTTTCTTCCGTGGCCTCACCGGCTTTCCACTCATCCCAGATTTTCTGGGCCTCGGCTTGGGCGGCGTCCCGAGCGGCCTGAGTGGGGATCGCATATCCGTTCGCGTCCTTCTCGGTAGAATCACTGGTATCGGTGAGGACCAGAATGTGTCTGACGTTGACGGTGGGGTCATTATCGAGCTTGCGCTCCAGGAACATGACCACAAAGTAACCGCTGGAAGTTTCAATGGAAGTTACATCGCCTTTGACACGGGCTGCATCCTTCAGCCAGGTAGCGTAGGGAGAAGTATTGGAGGAAAGGGTATTGCCCATGACATTACTGCTGAGAGAATAGTTAGCGTCATTCTCATAAGCGCCGCGGGTGGCCTCGCTGACATACTTGGGTGCGGCGGCAATAAAGGCGGCCTCCCGGTCTTCGGCGTCTGTGATCTCAGCCACAGCGGCGTCTGCCTGCGCCTTTGCGGCGGCCAAAGCAGCGTCTTTTTCCTCTTGGGTAGCGGTGACGGTGGTGCCGTCCTCGTTTTTCAGGGGATTGCCATTCTCATCCACGGGATCAGCGGCGGTGCCATTGATGAAGAAAGAGCGGTAATCAAAGCTGTCCAGGTCGTCGGTGTGATTTGTGTAGTAGTCCTGAATATCACTTTCGCTGACCTCGATACCTTCCTCGTGGTGGGAGGAGAACTCACTGGCAAGGACATCGTTGGTCAGGTTCCGGACCAGGACCTCCTTGGTCATGCCGGTGCCGAAGACGCGGGCCAGATAGTTATCCCAGGAGAGACCGGAGGCGATCCGATAGGCGTCATACTGAGCCATCTGGCTATCTATGGTCTTTTGCCCCTCCTCGGAGAGGGTGTAGCCCTCAGACTTGGCAGCAGCGCAGAGAGCGGAGGTTCTCTTCAGGGAAGTGAGGGCACTCTCCCGGAAATAGTCGGCATAGGTTTTGTTTTCCGACTCATTGTACCACTGGGCGCCGTCGTCTACATTGGGGTCAAAACCGATGTTATAACCATACATGGCAAAGGAATACCACTGGGAATAGAGATTCTGCCTGGCATTGGAGTAATAATACTGGAGGTCGCCCACCGTGTAGTCAACACCGTCCACTGTGGCAGCCACAGCATTGCTGTGCATACGGTCGGAGATGGAACTCCAGCCATTCCATACCAAAAGGGCCGCCGCAAGAACGGCGCAGACAATACCCACCGCCATATAAATGGTTTTCTTTTGCTTGGCGCTGCGGGCCTCTTTCTGTTCCCACTGCTGCTTTTGAGTCAAGCCCTCAGATATAGCGGCTTTTCTCTGCTGCTTTTTATCAGATGCGCTCATGAAGTTCAGTCCTCTCATTAGCTGTTGAATAATTGGTGCCGGAAATGGTCGGCACATTTTGCTATTATACAAGAAAGTGCGGCTTCTTGCAAGCCCTATGTTGTAAATATGTTGTGAATGTTGGAAAAAAGAAAAATCGCTGGGAGCAGCGATTTTTCTGTCAGATGTTAACTTCTCCCGCCTTGGCCGTGTGAGCCCATTTAAAACCTGCACGTCTCCGGCAGGTGGGTCGCCTCCGATCCCGCTTTACCGCTTCCAACTTCCGGCATAGGCCGGGAGGCCTGCGAACCGCGGAACGAGTGGGCATCCCGTTTTATAAATGTGGGTTTAAAAGAGCCCATCACGCACCAGGCAGGAGAGATGACTTATTGCTCTTCGTCCTCCTCTTGGAAGAGAGCCTCCATAAACTGATCGTAGACCTCTTCCAATTCCTCCTCGGAATCCAGGGTAGAAAGCTGTTCCTCGCCATCTACCACAATAGATTTCAGAATGATCAGCCCCTCTTCTTCCTCCTTGTCCTCCTCGCCGGTATCAGCAGGGAAGAAGGCCATATAGACCTGACCATTATACTCAATGGTGTCCACGTACTCCAATTCAAACTCGTTTCCATCCTCATCAGTGATCGTAATGAAGTCAGGACCAAAGTCTTCGTTCATAGAAAAACCTCGCTTTCCGTATTTTGTAGCTTTGCTCTTATTGTACCCCGAATCAAGAAAAAAAGCAAGGTATGGAGACTGAATTTTGGAAAAGAATTCAGTTCGGATCTAAGAGAAATAGATTTCGGGAAAAGAGGAGGAAAAGAGTGAAAAAACTTGACAAAAAAGGGAGAATGGGGTAGACTGAAAATCCTTTTGCCCTGATTGATATTCGGGGTTGAAAGAGGGCGGCGTGGCCGCGTTCGGGGAAGGCTCGTGACCTCCCGGGCGCCTTGCGGGCATTCGCTGCCTCCCCCCGGCTTTTAAGTCCATGGCGGCCCGCCTGATGGCCGCCCGCTGGTCTGACCGCGGAGGGACCATCTTTCAGATAAAGGGGAAATGTGTATGATCGAAATGCAAGGGATCTCAAAGACCTACCGGGTCCGGCGGCGGGAGGCGGGGCTTGGAAATGCCTTTAAAAGTCTGCTTTCCAGGGAATACACCGAGGTTCCCGCCCTCCGGGACATGACCTTCACCGTTCCTGACGGTCAGATCTTGGGGTACATCGGCCCCAATGGGGCAGGGAAGTCCACCACCATCAAGATCCTCAGCGGCATCCTCCGTCCCGACAGCGGCACCTGTACGGTGGACGGCCTGGTGCCCTGGGAGGACCGGAAGGCCCATGTGGCCCGGCTGGGGGTGGTCTTCGGCCAGCGCAGCCAACTCTGGTGGGATGTTCCGGTGCGGGAGTCCTTTGATCTTCTCCGGGACATCTACCAGGTCCCGGAAGGGGCCTACCGGGAGAACCTGGACCGGCTCACCGAGCTGCTGGATCTGGGGGATCTGCTGAAAACCCCGGCCCGGATGCTCTCTCTGGGCCAGCGGATGCGGTGCGAGATCGCCGCTGCCCTTCTCCACGGGCCCAAGGTCCTCTTTCTGGACGAGCCTACCATCGGCCTGGATGCGGTGAGCAAGCTGAAGGTCCGGGAGTTTATCCTGGAGCAGAACCGCCTCTGCGGTACCACGGTGCTCCTTACTACCCATGACATGCAGGACATTGACGCCCTCTGTTCCCGGGTGCTTCTCATCGGTAAGGGCCGACTCCTGCTGGACGGAGACACCGCCCAGATCAGGGCCATGGCAGGGGAGGACCTGTCTACCGAGGAGGCCGTGGCCGACCTCTACCGCCGTTTCGGCATCTGAGGGGGCGGCAAGATGAAACAGTATTGGTGCTTCTTCAAAATGCGGCTCATGGCGGGCCTCCAATACCGCTCGGCCGCCCTGGCGGGCATGTCCACCCAGTTCGTGTGGGGAGCCATGGAGATCCTCCTTTACCGGGCCTTCTGGCTGGAGCACCCGGAGCGCTTTCCCATGGGAATGGAGGCTCTTTCCTCATATATCTGGCTTCAGCAGGCTTTTCTCACTCTCTTCGCCATGTGGAACTGGGAGTACGATATTTTAGAGTCGGTGAAGACTGGATCGGTGTCCTACGAGCTTCTGCGGCCCACCGACATCTACAGTATGTGGATGGCCCGCTCTGTGGCCAACCGTCTGGCCCGGGCATCCTTGCGGATGGTACCGGTGCTGGTGGTTAGCAGCCTTCTGCCTGCGCCTTGGGGACTGCGGCTGCGGATCTCCCCGGCGGCCTTTTTCATGTTCCTGGTGTCCATGATCCTGATGGTGCTGGTAGTATGCGCCTACAGCCTGTTAGTTTACGCCCTGACCTTCTACCTCACCGACCCCAATGGCATCATGGTACTGTCGGTGGCAGCGGCTGACCTGCTCAGCGGGGCCATCGTGCCGCTGCCCTTTCTGCCAGAGGGCTTCCGGCGCTTTGCGGAACTAACACCCTTTGCCTCCATGCAGAATGTGCCTTTGCGGATCTTCAGCGGGGACATCCCTCTCTCGGAGGTCCCTGCGGTGATGGGCCTTCAGGTGTTCTGGATCGTGGCTCTCATTTCGGCAGGGTACCTGCTCACCCAAAGAGGCCTGCGCCGGGCCGTGATACTGGGGGGCTGAGCCATGAAACTGTATTTGAAATTTCTCTCCATCCACTTCCGCTCGGCCATGACCTACCGCTCCTCCTTCTTTTTGAGCTGCCTGGGGCAGGTGCTCATTACCACCAATGTGTTCCTCAGCGTGGTCTTCCTCATGGAGCGGTTTGACTCCATCGGGGGCTATACCCTGCCTCAGCTCAGCCTCTGCTATTCGGTGATCCTGGCAGGAACCTCCCTGGCTGAGTGCTTTGCCCGGGGCTTCGACATCTTTCACCGGCTTCTCTCTGATGCCAGCTTTGACCGCATCATGGTCAGGCCCCGGCCTTTGCTGTTCCAGGTGCTCTGCCAGGACATGAAACCCACCATGTTTGCCCGGGTGCTTCAGGCTGCTGTCATGCTGGTTTGGGCCATCGGCTCGGGGGCGGTCCGCTGGACACCGGCCAAGGCTCTGGTGCTGGCGCTGATGATCGCCTGCGGGGCCGCCATATTCTTCGGGCTGTTTCTCATCAATGCCTGCATCTGTTTCTTCACATTGGAGCATATCGAAACACTGAACATCTTTACGGACGGGCCAAGGGAGTATGGCAAGTATCCTTTTGGAGTCTACGGAAAGCCAGTGCTGCTTATCCTTACCTTCCTGGTACCTCTGGCCCTGGTCCAGCACTGGCCCCTCCAGTACCTCTTTGATCGGGGGCCGTGGTGGTACGGGCTGCTGCCTTTGGCAGCCTTACTATTTCTTATCCCCTGCGGTCTGTTGTGGCGGCTGGGGGTACAGCATTACAAATCTACCGGGTCATAAAACAAAAAGCCTTCTGCTTTCGCAGAAGGCTTTTTGGTACGCCCGGAGGGACTCGAACCCCCAACATTCAGAACCGGAATCTGACGCTCTATCCAATTGAACTACGGACGCATCTCAAATGTGCTAAAATAATATACCAAATCCGAAAGCCATTGTCAAGTCATCTTTCCTGATATTTTGAAAGATTTTCAGAGAGCGGGGAGACCCCGGCATAAGCAGTCGGAGTCTCCCCTGTATGTGTAAGATCAATCCCGGGAGAGATGAAAACGCAGAGCGCCAATCAAATTGGCGTCGTTGCGATATTTGCAGGTGACAACCTCTGGCCTGCTGAAGGGAGTAAAGGGGATCGAATCAAAGATGGTGTACAGTGCTTCACGGATGGCATCGGTGACCTCATTTCTGGCGCTGATGCCGCCGCCGATGGCAAAACGCTGGAGATCCAGCACCGCCTGAATGCTGTAAATTCCGGCGGCCACATCCCGGCCTAACTTTTTCACTGCCTCGTGGGCGGCGGGATCGCCGGCATCGTATGCCTTGAATACGCCGATCCCGTCCACAGGCTGATCCATGGGAAGACCCTTAAGTCGCATATAATTACCGATCAAACCGCTGGCCGAAGCCTGCATGGCCCACATACTGGCCGAATTGGGATCGGCAAAACCGTAGATCCCTTTGTGAATATTTTCAAAATTGGTAGGAAGGGCAGAAAACTCGCCTGCGGCGAAGGTGTTTCCCAGCCAGACCTTGCCGCCCAGAACCACGCCGCCGCCTGTACCGGTGCCCAGCACCACCACGGCTCCGTTGTCAACATGGTCCAGGGCGCCGCCGATGAGTTCAGCGTTGGCGGCACATTTTCCGTCATTTGCAATCGTAACAGGAGCGCCCAGCCGCTTTTCGGCCTCAGCAGCAAAGGGACAGTCGTGAAGGAATGTAAAAGATCCGCCGGTGTGAGCAATGCCGTTCTTTGTGTCGATACGGCCAGGCATGGAGATGGCAACGCTTTGATAGCGGCCGGCAAACAACTTGCCGACATTTTCAAGGGTGGCCAGGAGCGTGTCCAGATCTGTCAGAGGTGAGGGCGTCTTGCCCTGCTCTAAAATATGGTATGTATCATCCATCAGGGCATACTTAATGGCGGTTCCGCCAAGATCAAGAACGAGATAGGTATTCACAAAATCACTCCCAATATTTGTTTGAAACCGATGAGACAAATTTTCTGACGAGTAAAAGGAAGGATTCAGGTGTTTTCAGTCTGGACGAGAAGAACCAGAACTTCAACCATCTTTTCCATAGCCTCCACGGGGATATATTCCAAATTCCCATGAAAGTTGAAACCGCCGGTGGAGAGATTGGGGCAGGGGAGACCCTCGTAGGAGAGGCGGGCGCCGTCCGTGCCGCCCCGGATCGCCACCTCACGGGGCTCCACTCCCGCCTTGCGGAATGCGGCTTTGGCCCGGTGGATCAGATACATGTGAGGCTCGATTTGTGCCTTCATATTATAATACTGATCCGTCAGATCCAATTCTATAGTACCCTGGCCATATTTCTCGTTCAGGAAGGCGGCCACACGTTTCATATGGTCCTTCTTGGCCTCAAATTTATCACGGTCATGATCCCGGATGATATACTCCATTTTTGCGGTGGTCACGTCGCCCTTCATCTGATCCAGATGGTAGAAACCCTCGTAGCCCTCAGTGTGGGCGGGAGCCTGCTCCTGGGGGAGCATGGAATGAAATTCCATGGCCATGAGAAGAGCGTTTTTCATGCGGTTTTTCGAGGAGCCTGGGTGAATGCTCAACCCGTGAACGGTCACCACGGCGCCGGCAGCGTTAAAATTTTCATACTCCAGCTCGCCCAGCTCACCGCCATCAACGGTGTAGGCTACGGCTGCCCCAAATCCGGCAATGTCGAATTTGTCGGCTCCCCGGCCTACTTCCTCATCCGGGGTAAAGCCCACAGCGATTCGGCCGTGTGGGATCTCCGGGTGCCCGACCAGATACTCCACAGCTGAGACGATCTCCGCAACACCGGCCTTGTCGTCGGCTCCCAGCAGGGTGGAGCCGTCAGTGACGATCAGATGCTGTCCCACACAGCGGGAAAGGCCCTCGTCCTCATTGGCCTTGATGCGAATATCCTTCTGGGGGTCCAGGATCACATCGCCGCCGGTGTATTCCAGAATACGGGGCTTCACGTCCTTACCTGAGAAGGAAGGGGCGGTGTCCATATGGGCAATGAGACCAATACAGGGAACTCCCTCACAACCGGGGGTAGCGGGAAGCCAGGCATAGACATAGCCGTGCTCGTCCATATGGGCGCTCTGCAGACCAATTTGTGTCAACTCGTCGGCTAACTGGGCCCCTAAAAGTTTTTGCTTGGCGGAGGAAGGGCAGGTATTGGATTCGGGGTCAGACTGGGTGTCAAAAGATACGTACCTTAAAAAGCGGTCAATGACATTCATAGCTGAGTGCTCCTTTCATTTGAACAAAAGAAAGTAATTAACTATTGACCTTTTCCTCTGGGGAGAATAAACTGATAAATAGATTATATCACATAAGGAGAGATTTGGCTATGGTAAATGTGCAGGAGTTTTACTATCCCTCCAGCGACGGGACGCATCAGACCCATGCGGTTCTTTGGGCGCCAGAGGGCCGAGAGATCAAAGGCGTGGTCCAGTTGGTCCACGGGATCTGCGAATATATTCTGCGATACGACAATTTCGCTCGGTTTCTGGCCTCCCAGGGGTATGTAGTGGTCGGAAACGACCATCTGGGCCATGGAAAGACGGCAACGGGCCCTCAGGAATATGGTTATTTTTCCCAGTGGTGGGATCTGGTCCACGATGTGCGTACGCTTCAGCTGAAAGTAAAGGAAACTTATCCGGAACTGCCTTATTTCCTCCTGGGACACTCCATGGGTTCCTTTGTGGCGCGGACCTTTTTGATCGACTACCCGGGGAGCCTGAACGGGTGTATTTTATCCGGAACAGGGCAGGAACCGCCGGTTACAGTGGCGGCGGGAAAATTTCTTACCGGTATGGGGGACCCCAAAAAGGTGAACAAGCTGTTTTATGACCTGTCAATCGGGGCCTACAACAAGAAATTTGCTCCTACCCGTACCTCGGCCGACTGGATCTGTCGGGACGAGGCGGTCGTGGATGCCTATCTGGCTGATCCCCTGTGCAATTTTCCCACCAAGGCTGGTATGAATCATGCCATGATGACAGGCCTTCAGTATGTGGCCGACAAGGAAAACCTGAGGAAGATGGACAAAAATCTGCCTGTGCTCTTCTTCGCCGGGGATCAGGACCCCGTGGGCGCCATGGGAAAGGGTGTGAAAAAGGTATCCGGTTGGTTCCGGGAGGCAGGTATGAAGGACGTTACGGTGAAGCTCTATCCCGGTGGACGGCATGAGATGCTCAACGAAACCAACAAAGAGGAAGTTTACGCTGACGTGCTGGCCTGGCTGGAGGCACATAGAAACTGAGTCCAAGGAAGTCCCAGAACATTTTGCTCCTAATGATCAATGTATAAAAAATGTGCGGACCGATGATGATAACCGGTCCGCACATTTTCTATCAACAGGAAAGATATTGCTTTACCAACTCCTGCAAAAGCTCATCCCGATCCAACCGGCGAATAAGAGCCCGGGCATTGTTGTGGTTGGTAATGTATGTGGGATCTTCAGAGAGGATATAACCCACAATTTGGTTGATGGGGTCGTACCCCTTTTCCTTAAGAGAATCATAGACCGAGGTAAGAATGGCCTTGATTTCCTGATCCTTTTCATAGCGGATATTGTATCTTCTGGTCAAATCCAAGTCTTCCATAGGGGACACCTCCAGTCAGGTTATGCTACGATTTTACCCGAAAAATGATTCGGTGTAAATAGGAATCGTAAAAATTTATAAAAACTTTTATTTTCTGCCGGAAAGATCAGCGGAGAACTGCCCCCAGCTCGCATGCCAAGGTCTCCAGAATACTCTTTACATCGGCGTCAGCTTCTTCTGCGGTGAGGGAACGGTCATCGGCACGAAGGACCAAATTGAAGGCCACAGATTTTTTACCTTCGTCAACGCCCTTTCCGCGGTAAATGTCAAAGAGGGAGACCTCCTTCAGCAGTCCTTTGGCCCCCTTACGGATGGCTTCTTCCAGTTTACCAACGGTAACGGCCTCATCACAGACCACGGCGATGTCGCGGGTGACGGCTGGGAACTTGGGCAGGGGAGTGTAGGACTGATCGGCCCCCTTTACTTGCAGCAGAGCATCAAAGGCAAGCTCAGCGCAGTAAAGTTCTCCGTCCACACCGTAGTTTTTGGCCACAAGAGGATGGATCTGCCCCAGGATCCCCAGGTATCTGTCACCGCTCCAGACGGTTGCGCAGCGACCGGGATGATAGGAGGCATCGGAGGGCTTTCCGGTGGGCCCCTCAAAGTGAATATTTTCTGCCCGGAGATCCTTCAGAATGCACTCCACAGCCCCCTTCAGGGCGTAAAAGTCCATATTGTCCCCATATGCGCCCAGGGAAAGGATCTTGCGCTCCGTGGCAAGACCGTCCTCACCGCCGGGAAGATAGATCCGGCCCAGTTCATAAAGGCGGACATTTTTGTTGCGGTAGTTGTAATTCCGGGTGAGAATATCCAACATGGAGGGCAGAGTGGTGGTGCGCATGATGGAGGTATCTTCGCCCAGGGGGTTCAGAATCTTGAAAGAATTGCGGGCGGGATAGTCTGACGGCCAGTTGATCTTATCATACCATGTGGGGGAGATAAAGGAATAGGTAATGATCTCGTCATACCCGCAGGAACGGCAAAGCTCGCCCAAACGATTTTCCAGCTTCTGAACGGGGGAGTAGCCACCTTGAGTGGTCTGGCCCCGCATAAGGGTGGTGGGAATGTTGTTGTAGCCGAAGAACCGGGCAACCTCCTCAGCCAGATCGGCCATGCGCTTTACGTCGCCCCGCCAGGAGGGGACGGTGACCTGGTCCCCGTCGATCCGGAACTCTAACTTTTCCAAAATACGGACCATTTCCTCCCGGGAGACGTTGGTACCGAGAAGGGTATTGATCTTCTCGGGCTCTAACTTGAGTACGGTGGGCTGGGGCACAAAGTTGAGAATATCAATGACGCCGTCCACCACCTCGCCAGCTCCCAGCAGCTCTACAAGCTCACAGGCCCGATTGATGGCGGGAAGGGTGTTCATAGGATCCAGTCCCTTCTCAAACTTAGCGGAAGCCTCGGTCCGCATACCCAGGGCCAGAGCCCCCTTGCGGATACAGGTACCGTCGAAGTTGGCGGACTCGAAGACCACATCCACCGTATCATCTACGATCTCGGAGTTCAGACCGCCCATAATGCCAGCCAGACCCACCGCACGGGTCTCATCAGCGATGACCAGATGATTGGCGTTGAGGGTATGCTCCTTGCCATCCAGGGTGGTAAGCTTTTCTCCTTCACAGGCTCTGCGAACAATGATATTTCCGCCTTTCACATAGCGGTAATCAAAGGCGTGCATGGGCTGGCCATACTCCAGCATCACGTAGTTGGTAATGTCAACGATGTTGTTGATGGGCCGGACTCCCATGGCACGGAGCCGACGGCGCATCCACAGGGGAGAGGGGGCGATCTTCACATTCCGGACCATACGGGCGGTGTACCGGGGGACCAGGTCGGCGTCGGGGGTCTCCACATCTAAAAGCTCAGAGAGAACACCGTCGGCCCCGCCTTTTACCTCCGGCTGATGGAGCGTCAAGGGGGCGTTGAAGGTGGCCGCAGCCTCTCGGGCAAGGCCAATGACACTGAGGCAGTCAGGACGGTTTGGTGTGATCTCAAACTCCACCAGAGTGTCGTTGACCCCGATGACCTCCTTGATGTCGTCTCCGGGCTTACAGTCCTCCCGGAGAACAAAGATACCGCTGGGGCGGCAGTTGGGGAATTCAGCCTGCTGCGCGTGAAGGTCCTCCAAAGTGCAGATGGTATTGGTCTTGGTATTGAATGCTACCAAATCATCCTCATGGAGGTTGTTACAGTGGGTATCAATATCCACTTGGGACCCCTTTACGGTCAGAGAGACATGATAGCTGCCTTCAGCAAGGGGAGCGCATGCCAGGATCTGTGCGGCCACGACCGGCCCATAGACCTTGTCCCCAGGCTGAATGTTGGCGGAGATAGAGGGCTTAGCAGGATCCAGGGGATGATAGTCACCTAAAATAGCGGCGGGGGTAATGGCGGCGTAGGGGAAGTCCCGCTCATCCAGCCCCAGCTCAGTGAGGGAGCAAAGCATGCCCTTGGACTTCTCGCCACGGAGGTTGCCGCGGGTGATGTGGACCCCGCCGGGGAGCCAGGAATTATCCTTGGCCACTGGGACCAGATCACCTTCGTGGATATTCCAGGCGCCGGTGACGATCTGGACAGGTTCTTCCGCGCCCACGTCGATCTGGCAGACCCACATGTGGTCGGAGTTGGGGTGACGCTTCATGGAGAGGATCCGGCCCACCACCACGTTTTTGATCTCGGCGCCTAAATCTGTGTAAGTTTCCACCTTGGAGCCGGACAGAGTCATGGCCTCCACAAATTCCTTGTCAGAGGCAGTTACTTTTACAAACTCATTGAGCCACTCACGGGAAAGATTCATAGTTATTCAGCCTCCTTCGTCAGAATTGTTCCAGGAACCGGACGTCGTTTTCAAAAATAAGCCGCAGATCGGCGATCTTGAACCGGCGCATGGCGGTACGTTCCAGTCCCATGCCGAAGGCCCAGCCGGACCACTCGTTGGGATCGATTCCGGCCATCTCCAAAACTCTGGGATGGATCATACCGGCGCCCAGCAGCTCGATCCAGCCCTCGCCCTTGCAGGTGGGGCAGCCCACGCCGCCGCACTTGTGGCATTGCACGTCCATCTCGCAGCTGGGCTCAGTGAAGGGGAAGTGGTGGGGGCGGAAACGGGTGACAGTGCCCTTGCCGAAGAGCTCCTCGGCAAGCAGGTTCAGAGTACCCTTCAGATCCGCCATGGTCACGTTTTTGTCGATGACCATACCCTCTACCTGGTGGAACATAGGGGAATGGGTGGCATCAACCTCGTCCTTGCGGTACACCCGGCCGGGGGCGATGATCCGGATGGGCAGCTCCATGGAGTCCATGGCCCGGACCTGCATGGGAGAGGTCTGGGAGCGGAGCATCACCCGCTCGTCGGTATCAAAGTAAAAGGTGTCCGACCAGTCCCGGGAGGGGTGGCCGGGCTCGGCGTTGAGGCGGTCAAAGTTCAACTCGCCCAGCTCGATCTCGGGGCCGTCCAGCACGGTGAAGCCCATGCCGATGAAGATCTCTTTGATCTCGTCCAGGGCAATATACATGGGGTGTTTGTGTCCCATGACAGGCACTTTGCCGGGGACGGTCACGTCCAGAGCTTCTTTCTTGAGCCGGTGCTCCAAAGCGGCGGCTTCCAGCTTTTTGGACTGGGCTTCCACAGCGGCCTCCAGGCTGGCCTTTACCTCGTTGACCAGCTGCCCCATCTTGGGACGCTCCTCAGCGGAGAGGGAACCCATCTGCTTAAGGACAGCGGTGAGTTCACCTTTTTTGCCCAGGTATTTGACCCGCAGCTCGTCCAGAGCGGCCGAGTCCGCCGCCTTCTCCAGGGCGGAGAGGGCCTCGGCCTTGATTTTTGCGATCTGTTCCTTCATATTCTTTTACTCCTTTTCCGAGGTTTCTACGACCACAGCGGTGCCGCTGGCAATGACCATCAGCATTTGGGCGTGAGATTCATAGTCAATATCTACGCCAACAATGGCGTTTGCTCCCATTTCCTCGGCCCGCATTTTCATTTCGTTAATGGCATCCTGCCGGGCATTGGACAGCGATTCTTCATAAGTGCCGGAACGGCCGCCGAACAAACTGCTGAATCCGGCAATAAAATCCTGCCCCACATCGGTGGCCATAATGACCTCTCCATATACGATATTGAGATAAGAGACGATCTGCATTCCTTCCAGGGTTGGGGTAGTGGATACGATCATGCGATCACACCTTTCCAGAAAATAATAAAATGCCTTCCGTCCCAAAACTCGGGACGAAAGGCAAACCTTCCGCGGTACCACCCGTATTTGTACGTTTGATGTACACACTCTTGCCCCAATAACGGAGGGCCTCCGTCCGCGTCTTTCCCCGCGGCAGCTCCCAGGCGAACCAAGCGACACGCTCCGGGGCGGCTTCCAGCCCATGGCCGCCTCTCTCTGAGGAACGCAAACACGCTATTTTCCTGTTCCACGCTTTGTTGCTGAGGCTTAATATATCACAAATATGATTGAAATGCAAGAGGAAATCGCCTATAATTGAGAAAGAAAAAAGGAGGAGGTAAAGCGTATGAAGGAATTGGGAGAGAACACATGGGAAATAACGCCCCTTGACGTTGAGCTGCCCCGCCGGGACCGGGAGGCTCATAAGGGCTGTTTTGGCCGGATCGTCATATTGGCCGGCGCGGTGGGCTATACCGGGGCGCCGGTCTTAGCGGCCCAAGGGGCCTTAAGCTCCGGCGCAGGCCTTGTCCGGGTCCTGGTGCCCGACAGCATTTATCCCGTTGTGGCGTCCCACCTGGTCTGTGCCATGCCCTATCCCTTGCGCTCAGATGTTTCGGACATAGGAGCAGCCATGTCCGTAAACAGCATAGGTGCTGTGACGGCAGGCCTTGCCAAGGGGGTGCTGGACAAGAGTGCCATTCGACCTGCGTTGGAGCAGATGGAGCATGCCGACGTGGCTCTTGTCGGCCCTGGGCTTACCAGGGAGAAGGAACCTGCCCAGGTGTGCCGCAGGCTGACGAAGGAGCTGCGCTGCCCTCTGGTGCTGGACGCAGACGGCATAAATGCGCTCAGTGGG
>JAGBDQ010000213.1 GCA_017937415.1 Oscillospiraceae bacterium | reverse complement strand
GTCCTCCCCCCTCTCCCCCGCCGGGATTGGAGACTTCTCTTCGAGAAAGGGGCCGATCTGGCTGTCGGGGTCGGCTTTTAGCTGGGGGACGGTGCCCTGGGCGATGACGTAGCCGCCTTCGGCCCCCGCCCGTGGGCCCATTTCAATGACCCAATCCGCCTGGGAGAGGATCTGGGTGTCATGGTCCACCAGCAGGACCGAATTGCCGTCCCGGACCAGGTCGTGCATCACCCCGGTGAGACCCTCGATGTTGGCCGGGTGGAGCCCGATAGAGGGCTCGTCCAGCACATAGAGGACCCCGGTGGTGCGGTTACGAACCGCCCGGGCCAACTGCATCCGCTGCCGCTCCCCGGTGGAGAGGGTAGCGCCCGCCCGGTCCAGGGTCAGATAGCCAAGGCCCAGCTCCATGAGCCGCTTTCCCGTATCCAGGAAAGCCTCGCAGATGGTCTGGGCCATGGGGGCCATCTCCCCCGGCAGGGTGGCCGGCACCCCCCGGACCCACTCCATCAGCTCAGAGAGGGTCATCCGGCAGGCCTTGTCCAGTGGGATCCCCCGGAGCCTGGGGGCCCGGGCGGCAGAAGAAAGCCGGGTGCCGCCGCAGTCGGGGCAGGGGCTCTCCTTCAGGAACTTCTCCACCCGCTTCATACCCTTCTCGTCCTTCACCTTGCTGAGAGCGTTCTCCACGGTGTAGACCGCGTTGAAGTAGGTAAAATCCAGCTCGGCAAAGTCGTTGGAATCGGACTTTTTGGGGCGGTACAGGATATGCTTTTTCACCGCCGGGCCGTGGAACACGGTCTCCCGTTCTTCTTCAGTCAATTCTGAAAAGGGCACGTCGGTACGCACCCCCATGGCCCGGCACACGTCGGTCATCAGGGACCACATGAGGGTGTTCCAGGGGGCCACCGCCCCCTCATCGATGGTCAGGCTCTCGTCGGGCACCAGGCTGTCCAGATCCACCTCCCGCACCGTGCCGGTGCCGCCGCAGGTGGGACAGGCCCCCTGGCTGTTGAAGGCCAGCTCCTCGGCAGAGGGGGCGTAAAAGCGGGCTCCGCACTCCGGGCAGACAAGCTCCCGCCCCGCCGCCACGGCCAGGGTGGGCTTTAGGTAATGCCCGTTGGGGCAGCGGTGGCTGGCCAGACGGGAATACATGAGCCGCAGGCTGTTTAGAAGCTCGGTCCCCGTTCCGAAGGTGCTGCGGATGCCGGGGAGGGCAGGCCGCTGGTGGAGGGCCAGGGAGGCGGGCACATAGCGCACCTCGTCCACCTGGGCCCGCTGGGCCTGGGTCATCCGCCGCCGGGTATAGGTGGACAGGGATTCCAAATACCGGCGGGAGCCCTCGGCATAGAGGACGCCAAGGGCCAGGGAGGACTTGCCCGAGCCGGACACCCCCGCCACCGCCGTAATTTTATTCAGGGGAATGTCCACATCCACATTTTTCAGATTGTGTACCCGTGCGCCCCGCACTTCCACATGGTCGACCATAGGCTTCTCCTCCACGCCGCTTTTTCCCGGCAGCAGTATCTCAATAGACGGTCATTTTTCCGGCGCTCTGCTCAGGATGGCGTCCCCGTGCTCCTTCAGCCACCGGCGGCATTCCCGGTAGTCCGGGAATGCCCGCAGGACCTCCCGGTAGAACCGTTCCGAATGGTTCATCTCCTTCCGGTGGCAGAGCTCATGGACCACCACGCTGTCGATCACTTGGGGCGGGGCCAGCATCAGCAGGCAGTTGAAGTTCAGGTTTCCCCTGGCGCTGCAGCTCCCCCAGCGGGATCTGAGCCGTTTGACCGTGATCTTCCCATAGCTGACGCCGATCTTCGGCGCGTAAAAGCTGACCCGCTCCGGAAGGTAAGCCCGGGCCTTCTCCGCCAACTCTTGCAGTTCCTCCTCCGTGAGCCTGGGAAGCTTCTCCAGCTCCTGCCGCCGCTTCTCCTGCCGGGCCCACGCCTTTTGGATCCAGTCCCGGTGTGCGTCAATAAACTGCCCGATCTGCCCTTCCGGCATCCAAAGGGGCGCCCGGACCTCCAGCCCATCCGGCTTGAGGGTCATGGAGATGGTTTTCCGGCGGGTGCGGATGATATTGAGCTCCATTCCGTCTGGGTTTTCCTGTCCCGTCAAGGGTCTCACCGCAGGATCACGCTGGTCTGGGCGGCAATGGTGAGGGTGGTCCCTTCCAGCTTGGCCTGGCCCATGCCCACCACCTCGCAGAGCTGGGCCGCAGAGACTCCGGCCTTGCTCAGATCCACGGTGAGCTCCTCGCTGCGGCTCACGTTGTGGAGGATGACCAGGGTGCTCTCCCCGTCCTCCACTAAGAAGCCGCCCACCTTCTTGCTGCCGCAGTTCAGGGCGGTGTAGGTCCCCCGGCCGATCTCCGGATACTTGACCCGCAAGGAGATGAGGGCCTGGTAGTGACGGAGCAGGCTTCCCTCCTCCATCTGGGAGGCAACAGTGCCGTTGGTCTGCTTGGCCCTGTCGTAGGTGGTCCCCTCGGGATCGCGCACCGTGTCCTCATCCCCCCAGAGCATGGCCAGACGGCGGTTGGCGTCGGTGTTGGCGCTCCCCCGGGTGCCCTTCATGCCGATCTCCTCCCCATAGTAGATGATGGGAGAGCCGGGAGAGAGCAGATACAGGTTGACGCCCATCTGGGCAAAGTGGCTGGCCAGCATGAGATAGCCCGCCGAGCGGTCCATGTCGTGATTGGAGAGGAAGGATATGGGCATCCCGTCTGGATTGGCCTCCCGAACCTTGGCCTGGTAAGAACTCACATAGCCGGTAAAGTTGTTGATGTCTCCCCCCTTGGCCGCAGCGGCGATCATACCCTCGGCCTGGGACGCGGCAAAGTTGAAGCAGTTCATAGCGGGGTAGTAGGCCAGCACCTCCCCCTCGCCGCTCCAGCACTCACCCACGCAGTAGATGTCCGGCTTGAGGGCGCGCAGTTCGTCCATATACCACTGCCAGAACTCCACACACCGGGAGGTCTCCCCGTAGTAGATGTACTTCACCGCGTCGAACCGGAAGCCGTCCACCCCCAGATCCAGATAGTGCCTGGCGATGTTCAGGACCTCCTGACGCACCGCCTCATTGTCAAAGTTCAGCTCGGGCATGTCGCTGGAGAAATTGCACTCATACCACTCGTCGGCGCCGCAGCCGGGAATGGGCAGGTAGGTGATGCCCGCCTTCCGGTCATCCTTGGACACCCAGGAGTAGAAGTCATAGTACTCGCTTTCCGTATTCCCAGCGGCGTGGGCCTCGGCAAACCGGGTGAACCAGGGGTTGGTCTTGGCCGTGTGGTTGATGGCCAGATCCAGGATCACCTTCACGTTCCGGGCATGGCACAGCTCCAGCAGCTCCTTCAGGTCCTCCTCAGTGCCGAACCGGGAGTCGATGGTGTAGTAATCCGAGGCGTCGTACTTATGATAGGAGGGGCTTTTGAAGATGGGCGAGAGCCAGATCCCCTGGACGCCCAGGCTTTCCCCCGAGTTGATGTCCCCGTCATTGAGATAGTCCAGGCGGTCGATGACCCCCCGCAGATCCCCGATGCCGTCCCCATTGGAGTCCGAGAAGGAGCCCACAAAGATCTGGTAAAACACCCGCTCGTTGCCCTCGGTGGGGTCCACCGCCGCCCCCTTCTCCTGGGCGGCAGGGGTACAGCCCGTCAGGGGCAGGGCCAGCCCCAGGCACAGTAAAAGCGCCATAATGTTCTTTCCTTTCAATCCGGTTCCCTTCCTTCCAAATTCCATCTTGCTCAGCCTCCCTTGACCGAGTTTACCATGGCGTCGTCGATCTTGCCCCAGGCCCCGTTGCCGGAGCCGGCGCACTTCACATAGATGCCTACGGTCACGGTGTCTCCGTCGGCCACTTCAAAGTTTTCAATACGCCCCTCGTCCCAGCTGTTGTAGACCGTGATCTCCATGGGATCGGTGGCTACCATCTCCCCGTTGATCTTCACATAGGCATAGACGGTGCTGTTCCCGCTGTCGCCCCCCATGATGGAGATGGCAAAGCGGTAAGCGCCGGCGGGAAGGGTCTCCAGAGTCTGCTCCAGGGTGAACTCCACCGAGCCGGCCTCCTTGCTCCAGAAGTGGTAGTGCCTGCTGCCCGTGATGGAGTCGGAGACCTTATCCTCCACATACAGCTCGTTCATTCTTCCGGCGGAGTCGGTGGCCACCCAGGGCGCCCCGTCCTCGTTGTCCTCAAAGCTGGCATTTTCCAAAAAGTTATACTCCACCATGGAGACATAACAGTGGGCCTCCATGCCCCCGGCGGTCCCCTTGATGTCGTACTGCCTGGGTCCGCCCGCCTTCATGGCGGCGGCATCAATGGTCTCCCACTCCACCGGGATGGGCCGGCGGGAGTTGTCAGACATGATAGCCTCCACTGTCTCGGGCAGCACGATCTCCCCATTCAGGTCGCAGACCAGTTTGGTGTCGGCCAGGGCGTCGGCTTTCAGCTCCAGAGCGTTGCCCTCCCGCAGCAGGGCAAAAAGCTTCAGGGATTCGATGGGGTGGCCGGTGGCGTCGAAAAAGGCCTGGTTATCCACGGCGCAGCCGCCGTAATACTTTCCCGCGTCCTCCGGGTCGTAGGCGCTGGCCCAGGAGGAGGCCCAGCCCGAGCCGTAGGTCTCCCACAGCTCGTGATTCTCCTCCCAGGAGCTTCCCCCCGCTGAGATCCAGGTACCCTCCCAGTAGAAGACCCCGATGCCGTCCGTGGTCTTGTTGACCACCGTATCCACTACATCCCGGACACAGTTGGCCTGGCCCTGGACCGTGAGAGGGTAGCCCACGGCGCCCCCCTCGCCGATGGTGTTGGCGAAAAAGTCGCTGTCCTGATCGGTGAAGGCGTAGGAGGTCTCAGCCACCATCACCTTCTTGCCGTAAGTTTCGGCCACCTCACTGAGGACAGAAGCCAGATTGTCCAAAGTCCCGTGCCAATAGGGGTAATAGGAGGAGGCAAACACATCGTAATCCAGCTGGTAGTAGTCCAGCTTCTTGGCAAAGCCCATGAGATTCCCGGCGATCTCCGGGTTGGTGAAATGGACGGCGATGAGGGCCGAAGGGAAAACCTCCCGGACCGCCTTGCTCCCGGCGTCCATGAGCTTATAGATGTTCATCCAGATCTTCTCGCCGCATAGGCTGCCGTTGGTCTCGTTGCCCAACTGGACCATGCCCACGTCCACCCCGGCCTCCTTCAGCCGGTTCAGGCAATCGACGGTGTACTCCCCCAGGGCGGCGGCCTTGGTCTCAATGTCCATGCCCTTCCAGGCCTTGGGCACCATCTGCTTGTTGGGGTCGGCCCAGAAGTCGGAATAGTGGAAGTCGATGAGCACCTTCATCCCGGCAGCGGTGGCCCGCTTGCCCATCTCCACCGCGGCGTCAATGTCGCAGTTGCCGCCGCCGTAGCCGTTCCCCTTGCTGTCATAGGGGTCGTTCCACACCCGCAGGCGGATGTAGTTGAGGCCGTTGTCAGAGAGCACCTGAAAGACATCGGCTTCATTGCCCTCAAAATCGTAGTACTTCACCCCGCCCTTTTCCAGGGAGAGTACCGCCGAGGCGTCCATGCCCAGGATAAAGTCCCCGCTCAGCCCCTCCACTTTGGAGACATACAGGCCCTCCGAGGTGACTGCGGGTTTCTCTCCCCCGGCCGGCGGAGCACAGCCCCCAAGGACAGTAAGGAGCAAAGAGAAAGTCAAAAACAGAGGAATTTTCTTTTTCATAGGATAGCCTCCCATCGGGCGATCTGGCCTCTTTGCGCGGCCATATGGCAATCTGAACATAGCACACCCGCTCAAAATAGTCAAGTTAAGGCGCCTGTTTTTTATAAAACCGCAAAGCGGATATCGCCAACTGAGTTTTTGAGCAAAGCTGCCTCTTTTTTGTTCTCTCCC
>JAGBDQ010000212.1 GCA_017937415.1 Oscillospiraceae bacterium | reverse complement strand
GTACCGCTTGGTGATGCCCTGGTGGGTGGAGACCAGGTCGAAAGCCGACCAGGGGGAGTAGCCCATGAGGTGTACCCCGTCGGTGATGTCCTCCTGGCAGGCCTTTATATGGACCCGGAGGTAGTCGATGCGGTAGTCGTCGTGGACGGTGCCGTCCTCGTTCAGGGTGTCGGGCACGCCGCAGCCGTTCTCAGTGATGAGCAGGGGGAGCTGATACCGCTCCCAAAGCTGGCGCAGGGTGATGCGCAGGCCCACCGGGTCAATGCCCATGCCGTAGCTGGTCCGGTTCTGGAGGGGGTTGTCCACCCCAACGGCCAGGCCGGGCTCGGTCATCATGCCGGTCATAAACTCGGCCATGTTGGCCTCATTCCGGGGAGTTTTCAGGATCTCACGGGCCTTCTCGCCGTCGGCCTGGGACACATACTTCACGGTGCTGGCCCCGTAGTAGTTAAAGGCGATGAAGTCGGGGTGGGCGTTGGCCAAAACCTCGGCGTCGCCGGGGGCGAACTGGGGCTCGCAGCCCCGCTGCTCCAGGTAGACCCAGAAGGCCTCGGGGTACTTGCCAAAGACGATGGTGTCCAGGTAGAGCCGGTTGCGGAGCTGGTCGTAGTCCATGGCGGCCAGGTTGTCCAGGGGGGCGCTGGTGAGGGGGTAGACGCAGGTGATGTTGGGGGCGGGGGCGATCCAGGCCTTGCACAGCTCATGGCAGCGGATGGTGGCCTTGGCCTGGGCCACCAGCATGTGATGGTTGGCCTGGTAGCGGTCCTTGTCGGAGGCATAGCCCCCCATGTTGAACATGGTCATCATGTTCTGCTCGTTGATGGTGAGGAAGTACTTGACCTTCTGGCCGTACTCCTTGAAGCAGACCTCGCAGTAGCGGACGAAGTCGTCGATGCACCGGCGGGAGAGCCAGCCGCCGTATTTCTCCTGGAGGGCGTAGGGAAGGTCGAAGTGGTAGAGGGTGATGACGGGCTGAATGCCGTGCTTCAGGCACTCGTCAATGACCTCGTGGTAGTGGGCCACGCCCTTGGGGTTCACCGGGCCGTCCCCGTCGGGGATGATCCGGGGCCAGGCGATGGAGAAGCGGTACTCCTTGAAGCCCATCTCGGCCATGAGGGCGATGTCCTCTTTGAAGCGGTGGTAGTGGTCGCTGGTGACCTTCCAGTCCGAGGTGCCGGGGATCACCGGGGCCATGTCCTGGACCGAGGGGCCCTTGCCGTCCTCGTCCCAGGCGCCCTCGCACTGGTAAGCCGAGGAGCTGGCGCCCCAGAGGAAGTCCTTGGGGAAGGGTTTCAGGTGAAGATGTTCCATAAAGCAAACTCCTTTTCCACAGATTCGACGTCCCGCCGTCGGATACCTATATTATACCGGAAAAGGATGGAGATGGCAAGTCCCACCTTCCCCTTGCATACCGTCCCGAATCGTGATAGAATAGGGCTGATAAACGCAAAAAGGGAAGGAAAAAATCACATGGAAATCAACGGGCAAACCGTAAACGAAGTCAAACGGTATGAGGAGCTGGGGCTTTCCCCTGAAATTATGAAGGCCCTGAACAAGAAGGGCTATCAGGTGGCCACCCCGGTGCAGTCGGGGGCTATCCCCTTCTTTATGGACTGGCAGGACGTGATCGCCAAGGCGCCCACGGGCACGGGCAAGACCTTCGCCTTCGGCATCCCCATGGTGGAGCATATCGACCCCAGTCAAAAGGAGGTCCAGGGCCTGGTGCTGGCCCCCACCCGGGAGCTGGCCATCCAGATCCAGGAGGAGCTCCGGGACCTTTGCGAATTCAAGGAAGGGGTCCGGGTGGTGGTGCTCTACGGCGGCGCCCCCATTGAAAAGCAGATCAAGGAGCTGAAAAACGGGCCCCAGATCGTGGTGGCTACCCCGGGGCGGCTCATGGATCACATGAAGCGGCGGACCGTGCGGCTGGATAAGGTGGAGACCGTGGTGCTGGACGAGGCCGACCGGATGCTGGACATGGGCTTTATCCGGGATGTGACCCGGATCTTAGACCAGATCAAGCACCGGAAAAACATCGGCATGTTCTCGGCCACCATCTCCCGGGAGGTCATGGACATCTCTTGGGTCTACCAGCGGGACCCCGCCGAGATCACGGTCCAGGCCGACATTCAGAACAAGCCCGACATCGACCAGTTCCGCATTGAGGTGGACCGGGGCGCCAAGGCCGAGCTCATGGTCCAGCTTTTGACCCACGGGGGGTATGAGCGGGCCATCGCCTTCTGCAACACCAAGAACATGACCGACCGGCTCTCGGGGCTGCTGAAAATGAACGGGGTGAAGTGCGAGGCCATCCACGGGGACATCCAGCAGTCCTCCCGGGAGAAGAGCTTGCAGCGGTTCCGGGACGGGAAGTTCCAGGTGCTGGTGGCCACCGACGTGGCCGCCCGGGGTCTGGACATTGACGACGTGGACGTGGTGTTCAACTACGACGTGCCCGACGAGAACGAGTACTACGTCCACCGCATTGGGCGGACCGGACGGGCCAAACGGCACGGGGTGGCCTACACCTTCGTCTCCGGGGTCACCGAGGACCTGCGGATGGACCAGATCGTCCGGGGCACCCGGAACAATGTGAAGAAGCTGAAATACGAGAAGGGCACCCTCAGCGAGGTATAAGCAGAAAACCACGGCGGACCAAAGCGGTCCGCCGTGGTTTTGTATGATACTGGAAAAACCGGAAGCTATATTGCCTGAATGACGCCGCAGGCGATGCGCATGCCGCTGTCCCCCGCGGGCTGGGAGCGGAAGTCGTCCGGCATGCCGTGGATCACCACCGACCTCCCCACCACATCAGCCGGGCGGAACCGGTCGGTATAGACTGCCTCCACGGCGATGCCCCCGGCCGAGGTGAGCAGGGGGGGCAGGTCCCCGGCGTGGAAGGGGTGGGCGGCTCCCTGGGGATCATAGTGTCCGCCGGCGGAGGAGAAGGCCGCGGCTCCGCCGGGATCGCACAGGCCGTTCTCGTGGATGTGGAGCCCCAAAAACCGGGAGGGGGGCAGGCCGATGGCCCGGGTCACCACTAAGGTCCCCTGTCCGTAGGGGGATAGAAGGACCTCCCCGGTGATCTGGGGGTGGGCCCCGTCCCCCCGCAGGAGGGCCCGGGCCACGGGCTTGGGAAAGGGAAAGTACTGGTCTTCCATGGAAAAACCTCCTTTCCCATACCTATGCGCCGGCGGGGCGGGCGGTGAGGGGGAAGGTCAGACCAGCTCCTTCCGCAGACGGAGGAAGTAATAGCTCCACTGGAGACACTGCATACACACCCAGCCCGCGGCGCAGGCGTAGGCGATGCCGGTGATGCCGATGCGGGGGATGAGCAGATAGGTCACCAGCACCCGGACCGAGATCTGGAGGATGGAGCAGTAGAGGGTGATCTTCATGTGCCGCATGCCCCGGAAAAGGCCCTGGACCCCGTTGGTGTAGGCCGGGAGCAGGTAGAAAAAGGCCATGACGGTGAAATACTCCGAACCACGGGCCAAGGTCTCCGCTTCGGTGGAGAAAAGGGAGACCATAGGAGAGTGGAAAAAGAACATGACCACCGAGATGAAAAGCCCGTAGCAGGTCTCCAGCAGAAGGCCCTTTTGGAAGCCCGCGCGGACCCGGTCCTTCCGGCCCGCCCCGTCGTTCTGGGCGGAGAAGGTCATCATGGCGTTGGAGATGCTCCGTTCGGGTACCAGGGCGAAGTCCTCGATCTTGCCCACCGCGTTGAAGGCGGCCATGGCCTCCACCCCCAGGGTATTCACCATGCCCTGGATGAATACCTTGCCCAGGGGCTGGCTCACCTGCTGGAGGGCGGTGGTCCCCCCGAACTGGAGGGTCTGCCGGGCAAGGTCCCGGTCGGGGCGGAAGGCGGCGGCGTCCAGATGGAGCAGGGGAACTCTTTGATACACATAGGCCACGCAGGCCAGGGCGGAGGCGCCTTCGGCGATGACGGTGGCCAGGGCGGCCCCGAAGACCCCCCAGCGGAAAAGGCCGATCAAGAGCACATCCAGCACCCCGTTGAGCACCGAGGCCCCCGCCAGAAAATAAAGGGGGATCTTGGAATCCCCCACACTCCGCAGGGAGGCGGCGTACACGTTGTAAAGACAGGTGAAGGGCATTCCCATAAGGATGAGGCGCAGGTAGGTCCGGGCGTCAGAAAAGATGGCCTCCGGAGTCTGCATCAGGCGGAGGATGGCCCCCGAGAAAAAGACCCCCACGAAAAGGATCAGAAGGGAGGCTCCCCCCACCAGCACTAAGCTGGTGCCCATCTCCTTCCGGAGAGCCTCCCGGTCCCCGGCACCGTAAAAGTTGCTCATGAGGGCTGAGGAGCCGATGCACAGGCCCGTGATGCCTAAGATCATCAGGTTCATCACCGGATCGGCGGTGCCCACGGCGGCCAGGGCGTCGTCCCCGGCGAAGCGGCCGATGATGATGGAGTCCACCGCGTTGTAGGTGAGCTGAAAGAGATTCCCTAAAATCAGGGGGATGGTGAAACGGATCAGATGCCGCGTGATGCTGCCCTGAGACAGGTCTACTGCCACACATATCTCCCTTTCCACAAAATAAAGTAAGACCATTATAGTTGACGGACCGGGGAAAAGCAACCGGGAACCGCGATCCGGCGGGAAAATAAAAATGTCCTTCACAAACAAAGGGAAACGTGATATAATAAACGTAAGCTGGGGAATGTGGGCCCGGCGAAGATTCTCAGGCATCTGAAAAGGAGGTTCCTGAACATGGATAACATTTATGTGACCATTGGCCGGCAATTTGGCAGCGGCGGCCGGGAGATCGGCAAGAAGGTGGCCGAGGCGCTTGGTATCCCCTATTATGACAAGGAGCTTTTGGTGGTGGCCGCCAAGGAGAGCGGCCTGAGCCATCAGTTTTTGACCGAGTACGACGAAAAGCCCAACAACAGCTTCCTCTACTCCCTGGTCATGGGCCAGTCCTCCCTGGTGGGGGG
>JAGBDQ010000211.1 GCA_017937415.1 Oscillospiraceae bacterium | reverse complement strand
ATGGGCACCGGCAAAGAGCAGCACATCACCATCACCTCCTCCACCAACATGTCCAAGGAGGACATCGACAAGGCCGTGAAGGAGGCCCAGCAGTTTGCCGCCGAGGACGCCAGGAAGAAGGAGGAGGTGGAGACCCGCAACCAGGGCGAGCAGCTGGTCTATCAGACCGAGAAGACTCTGGAGGAGCTGGGGGGCAAGATCGACGCCAGCGACCGCGCCACCCTGGACACTGCCCTCAATAAGCTGAAGGACGCTCTGAAGGGGGACAACACCGAGGCCATCAAGACCGCCTCTGATGAGCTGTCCAAGGCCTTCTATCCCATCACCGAGAAGCTCTACCAGCAGGCCAACCCCCAGGGCCAGCCCGGCGGCCCTGACATGGGCGGCGCCGGTTTCGGCGGCCAGTCCGGTCCTGCCGACGACGGCGTGGTGGACGCGGATTACACTGTGGTGGATGACGATCCCCAGTAAAATTTTTCTATTCCCCCTCACGAAGAGGTGATCCTATATGCCCGAACAAAAAAGAGATTATTATGAGGTCCTGGGGGTCAGCAAGGGCGCCTCAGAGGACGAGCTGAAAAAAGCCTACCGGAAGCTGGCCAAACAGTACCACCCCGACCTGAACCCCGGCGACAAGACCGCCGAGGCCAAGTTCAAGGAGGTCAACGAGGCCTACGAGATCCTGTCCGATCCTCAGAAGCGCTCCCGGTACGACCAGTTCGGCCACGCCGGAGTGGACCCCAGCTACGGCGGCGGAAGCCCCTTTGGCGGCGCCTACGACATGGGGGACATCGACCTGGGGGACCTCTTCGGCAGCTTCTTCGGCGGCGGCTTCGGCGGCGGGGGCTTCGGCGGCGGACAGCGGCAGAACCCCAACGCCCCCCGGAAGGGGGACACCCTCCGGGCCAGCGTCACCATCTCCTTTGAGGAGGCCGCCTTCGGCTGCGAGAAGGAGCTGAACCTGACCCGCTCGGAGACCTGCGAGACGTGCCACGGCACGGGCTGCGCGCCCGGCACCACCGCCGACACCTGCCCCGACTGCCGGGGCACCGGCCAGATCCGCATCCAGCGGGGGGGCGGGGCCTTCTCCTTCTCCACCACCGCCCCCTGCTCCCGCTGCGGGGGCAAGGGCAAGATCATCCACCAGCCCTGCGACGCCTGCCGGGGCAGCGGCAGCGTAAAGAAGCAGCGGAAGATCACAGTGACCATCCCCGCCGGCATCGACAACGGCCAGGCCGTGTCCCTCCGGGGCCAGGGCGGCGCCGGGGTCAACGGCGGCCCGGCGGGCGATCTGCTCATTTCGGTGTCGGTCCGCCCCAGCGACAAGTTCCACCGGGACGGCACGGCGGTCTACCTGGACCAGACGGTCTCCTTCGCCCAGGCGGCTCTGGGGGCCCGGCTCACCATCCCCACCATCGACGGCAACGTGGAGTACGACCTGCCCGCCGGGACCCAGCCGGGCACCGTGTTCCGCCTCCGGGGCAAGGGGATCCCGGCGGTGAACGGCCGGGGCCGGGGAGACCAGTTCGTCACCGTTCAGGTGAAGGTCCCCTCCTCCCTCAACCGGGAGCAGCGGGAGGCCTTAGAGGCCTTCGCCCAGGCCATGGGAGAGGACAACGTGGACACCGGGAAAGGTTTTTTTGACAAGAGAAGAAAGAAGAAGTAAGCGACGGAGGACGGCTCACCCGAGCCGCCCTCCGTTTTCCGTTTCCCGCACGTTTTTATCACCCAGCACCCGTGCAAGATCTCCCGCAGTTTTTTGAATTTCCTGTTGACAAACCTCTATCATTCCCATATAATAGTCATATCAATAATTTTTGATGTGAGGTCAAGGATGGACAATGAATTGCAAAAGAACGCAAAGGTATTCAAGGCTCTGAGCGATCCCAACCGGCTGGCCATTCTAAAGCTGCTTCAAAGCGGCGAAAAATGCGCCTGTGTTCTGCTGGAGCAGTTGGAGCTCAAGCAATCCGGCCTTTCCTACCACATGAAAATACTCTGTGAGTCAGGCATTGT
>JAGBDQ010000018.1 GCA_017937415.1 Oscillospiraceae bacterium | reverse complement strand
TTCGACTCGGTCAAGTCGGTGGACGCGTGCCACTGGCACGCACCGACCCCTCCCCTACAAAGGGCAACAAAAGAATGCTCCCCACAAACGCCAAAGGACCAGAGGGGCGGTTTTCCCGTCCCTCCGGTCCTTGTATGCCTGTCTGGTTTCAGCTCCGCTCAAAAAACGCGATGTAGAGGTAGCGGATGTCCTTGGTGTTGGACCGCCATTCGTCATTGGGGCCGCCGTAGTGTACCGTCAGGGTGTTCCCCTCGATGGTGGCCGCGCCGCTGCCCAGGGGAAATTCGGGCACGATCAGGCCGCCCTGACTCTGGTTGCTGGTCAGAGGCGGCCGGAGGCCGTAGCTTCCCTCCAACAGCAGCGCCTTGATGGTCCCGTCAAAGGTGATGGTCCGGCTGTTGTCCCCGTTGCCCATGTAGCTGCCGATCACCACCCGGGGCATGGCGGCAACCGTTGTCTCCAGTGTGGTTACCTGGGCTGTGTTGGCCTTGCCCGCCAGTGCGGTTTCCAACGCGGTCACCTGGGCTATGTTGGCCTTGCCAGCCAGTGCCGTCTCCAAAGCGGTCACCTGGGCCACGTTGGCCTTGCCTGCCATCTGGCTGGTCCGCGCGGCCGTCTCCGCCGCCAAAAGGCTCTCTAAAGCGCCGATCTCCCCGTCCAGGGCGGAGAAATTTTCGTTGATCTCCTGGAGCTGAAAAATATCTTCCCCCACCCAGCTATGGAGCCCGCAGTTCTGCGTTTTATTGGTTGACATAATATTATACCTCCTCAAATTTTAGGGCCCGCGGCCCCAAAACCAGAGGAAAAGCGGAACCCCAACCGGCGGGGGGTTTTCTTAGACAAAAAAGCGTGGTCCTTCTTCCGAAGAACCACGCTTTTTTCGTCGTTTTGCTAAGTTTGCATCATTCGCCAAAATACCGCAGCATATCCTCCATCAGTACGCTCCCGCAGGTGCCGCAGCCAAAGGCTACACGGGCGGCCACCTCAAACTGGTCGGCGTACCAAAAGAGGAAGGGAGACCCTCCCTGACGGGCGCAAAGGTGAAGGGCCAGAGCCCCCGCCAGCAGGAGGGTGGTGAGCATCAACCCCCGGCTCAGCACGAACCGGGAGAGTTCTCTGTATGTAGTCATGCCCACCCCTCCTCTCGATCCATTGTACCAGAGCTTATGGAGAGGCGCAACCGTCGCTTTTTCCCTGTTTTGGGGGAGTTTTCCTTTCTTATTTGCCAAAATACCGGAACAGGAAGGTGGCGATCTGGGCCCGGGTACAGGTGGCGTCGGGGGCGAACTTGCCGGGCTCGGTCCCGTTGGTGATCCCGTTTTCCAGCGCCCAGGCCACGGCGGTGGCGTAGGGGGCATCGGCGGGAACATCGTCAAAGTGGACGGAAGTGGTAACCTGGGGCGATCCGGCGGCCCGCCAGAGGTAAGTGACCACCTGGGCCCGGCTGCAGAAGTCAAAGGGCGCCGGATCCCCGGTAAGGATCCCCTTCTCGTAGGCCCAGTTGACCGGATCGCGGTAGAAATCGTTGTCCTTGCAGGTGGTGACAGTGGGGGCAGGATAGCCCGCCGCCCGCCAGATCATGGTGAGGATCTCGGCGTTGGTACAGGTCCGGTCGGGGGCAAACAGGGTCTCGGTGGTGCCGAAGATCACCCGGTTATCCACCGCCCAGCCAATGGGCTCCAGGTAGAAGGGATCGTAAACATCGGTAAAGGGGATACCGGGCAGGGATACCGCGATCCTGTATTCCGCGGTCCTGGAGACAAACCGGCCGCTGACGGCCTCGGCCCGGATGGTGTGCTCGCCGGTGGAGAGTTTTGCGATGTCCAGCTCCAGGGTGTAGGGGACCTTGCTGACGGTGGCGGCCAGAGCCCCGTCCACATAGTACCGCACGGTGGTGGGCTCCTCCCCGGGGAAGGAGGCGTAGGTGGCCAGCTTGACTGTCTGCCCCTGCTGGTAACGTCGGCCGTCCAGATCCAGCCGCACCCAGTTTTTGCCGGTCTGCTCCCCCTGCCGGAGATAGCCCCCGTTTTCGGCGATGGCGCTGTGATAGGCCTCGGCCACGGCGGGGTTGGCGCTGAGCAGATAGTTGTTGGCAAGGGATACGTCGAAATAGAATACCGCCTTGATGTTGGGATAGATCATATTGGCGTAGGCGTACAGCTTACCGGCCTGGTCGGCGGCGTAGGCGCGCTGGTTCTCGCCGTTAAAGGTCTCCAGGAAGCCGCACTCGCTGATCATCATGGGCTTTCCGTGCTCCTGGGCGAACCGGGCGATGGGGCCGATGATGATAAGGGGGTCGCTGTCATAGAGGCCGTTGCCGTAGTATGCGTCGCTGAGGTAATGGGTATCGTTGAAGCCGTAAGTCCCCTTGACCCCGGTGCCGGGGTAGGACTTGTAATTGGACACGTGGTAGGTGGATACCCCCAGCCAGTCCACATAGGCGTCCCCGGGGTAGAACATGTCAAAGGAGACATTCCGGTTGCTCACATTGTCAGGGGAGAACACCATCTTGATGTTGCCGTACCTGTGGGCCGCGTCGGCCACCTTGCGGAAGGCGGCAATGTAGGTCTGGGGGTCGCAGTCCGGCCAGTTGTTCATCTCGGCGCCGATGCGGAGGAGCACCGTACAGTTCAGAGCGCCCAGGGAGGCCATGCTCTGGGTGATATAGCTGTCAGCCGAGGCGTCCAGCACCTTCTGCATCCCGGCCGTGCTCTCGGGGGAGACGTTCCAGGCCATCTCGATCACGCCGCCCGTCTGGGCGGCCGCCTGAAACTTGGGGGAGGTGTTGTTGTAGTAGCCCAGCCAGTGGTCCAGGGAATACCCGTCCATGAACTGCACATAGAACAGCACAGCCGATTCCCCGGTCTCACCGCCTCCCACGTCTGAACCGTACCAGGTGCCCAAAGTGGGGGAACCGGCGCCGTAGTCGGCGGGTGTGTCGGTAAGGGTGTAGATGGCAGGCTCGGCGGCTGCCCGGAGGTAGTCCATCCGGGCATTGCCGTTCAGGATCAGATCCCGGTAGTCCCCTAAATTCTCATAGATCCAGTTGACCAGCTCCATCTCCCGCTCCAGCCAGAGCAGGGCGGTTTTGGCGTCCCCCAGCATTTCGGCGGTCCAGGAGGCCCGGGCGTACCGTGGCTGCAGATTCTTGCACAGGTCGGCGTCCAGGGGGTAGTCCTTGAACAGCGCGTAAAACTTGTCGGCGGTAGTCAGGATCCCCTCCAGGTCCTGGGAATAGACCACGCTCTCCCACTCCTTGGCCAAGTCCCAGTAGGCGTCGGGGTAGTTGTCCAGGGCCAGGGCGGACAGGCTGCTCCCCGCCAGCAGGGCGGCGGTCAGCACCAGGGCGGCAATACGGCGGAACAGATTTTTCATGGCAAACACTCCCTTCTCTTCTTTGAAAAAGGCCCCGCTTTCCGGGAAAGCGGGGCCTTTTACGGTTCTATCTGACTTTTTTAGCCCTTCAACCCTTCGGCCCAAAGGGTGTATTTCGCCACCTTCTCGGCGCAGGCGGCCTTGCTCTCGCCATTGGCCAGGATGTAGACCTTCACCTTGGGCTCGGTGCCCGAGGGCCGGACGATGACGCTGGTGCCGTCGGTCATCTCATACCGCAGCACGTTGGAGTCGGTGAGCTCCATAAAAGTCTTCTCCCCGGTGGCAACGTTCACCACGCTGCCGTCCTTGTAGTCCTTCTGCTCCTTCACCGCCACACCGGCGATCTCCACCGGGGGCTGGGCGCGGAGACCGGCCATCAGGTCGGCCATTTTCTTCAGGCCGTCCAGGCCGGGCATCACCAGGTTCAGGGTCTTCTCCTGGTAGTCGCCGTACTTCTCATAAAGCTCCTGAAGGGCGTCGTAGAGAGTCATGCCCCGGTCGTAGTAGTAGGCCGCCATCTCGGTAGCCACCACGGCGGCGGTGACCGCGTCCTTGTCCCGGACGAAGTCGCCCATCATGTAGCCGTAGCTCTCCTCGAAGGAGAAGATGACCTCCCCCTCGCCGGAAGCCTCCAGCTGGTCCTTCTTCTGGGCCAGGAACTTGAAGCCGGTGAAGGTGTCAAAGCACTGCACGCCGTTGACCTGGGCCACCTTCCGGGCCATCTCGGTGGTGACGATGGTCTTGAGGGCGGTGGCGTTCTTGGGGAGAGTGCCCGCCCGCTTCTTGGCGCCGATGACGTAGTCCAGCATGAGAACGCCGGTCTGGTTGCCCGTAAGCACGATAAAATTGTCGTCCTTGCCCCGGACCATGAGGCCCACACGGTCGGCGTCCGGGTCGGAGCCCAGAATGAAGTCGGCCCCCTCTTTCCTGGCCAGCTCCACCGCCAGGGCAAAGCCCTCCGGGTTCTCCGGGTTGGGGGAGGCCACGGTGGGGAAGTTGCCGTCAATGACCATCTGGTTGGGCTCGCAGATCACGTGCTTCATACCCAGCCGCTTCAGGGCCTCGGGGATCAGCTCATGGCCCGTGCCGTGGAAGGGGGTGTAGACCATCTTGAACTTGTCGGCCACTTTCGCCACCACCGCCTTGTCGGTGGCCTGCTCCAGGGCCTTGGCCAGGAACTTCTCGTCGGTCTCCTTACCCATGATGGTCACCAGGCCCTTGTTGATGGCCTCCTGGTAATCCATGCGCTTGATGCCCTCAAAAATGTCGATCTCGCCCATCTTTTTGGCCACCGCGTCGGCGTGCTGGGGGGGGAGCTGGGCCCCGTCCTGCCAGTAGACCTTGTAGCCGTTATACTCCTTGGGGTTGTGGCTGGCGGTGACGTTGACGCCCGCGATGCAGCCGTACTCCCGGACGGCGAAGGACACCTCGGGGGTGGGACGCAGGGACTCGAAGATCCGGGTGGGGATGCCGTTGCCCGCCATGACGGCGCAGAC
>JAGBDQ010000210.1 GCA_017937415.1 Oscillospiraceae bacterium | reverse complement strand
GTCCGAGCAGATCACTCCGGCGCAGCCCAGGGTCTCCACGGCGGGGAGCTTTTTCACAATGGCGCCCTCCCTGGCCATGCGCTGGACACCTAAGGCCAGGACGATGGTGACAATGGCGGGGAGACCCTCGGGAATGGCGGCCACCGCCAGGGAGACGGCGGTCATGAACATGGAAAAAAGCTCCCGGCCCTCCAAAAGGCCCACCCCGAACATGACGGCGCAGACGCAGAGACAGACGAAGGAGAGAATTTTGGAGATCTCCCCCATGCGGCGCTGGAGGGGGGTCTCGGACTCCTCCTGCTCCAGCAGGAGCCCGGCGATCCGGCCTACCTCGCTGTCCATGCCGGTATGGGTGACCACGGCGGTGGCCCGGCCATAAGTAATGACGGTGGAACCGATGACCATGTTGTGCCGGTCAGCCAGGGGGGTCTCGGGAGGAAGCCCGGGGGAGGGGGATTTCTGCACCGGCACCGACTCTCCGGTCATGGCCGACTCGTCGGCTTTGAGGGCGGCGGCGCTCAGCAGCCGGGCGTCGGCGGGGACCAGGTCTCCCGCCTCTAAAAAGATGATGTCCCCGGGGACCACCTCTTTGGCGGGGATCTTTTGCTCTTTCCCGTCCCGCAGGACCCGGGCCTGGGGGGCGGACAGGTTCTGCAGGGCCTCCAGGGCTTTTTGGGCGCTGTTCTCCTGGGAGATGGAGATGACAGCGTTGACCACCACGATAAAGAGGATGATCAGGCTGTCCAGCCAGTCCTCCCCGCCGCTGGACCAGAGGGAAAGGGCGGCGGCCGCCAAAAGGACCAGGATCATGGGGTCGCGAAGCTGGTCCCAGAGGCGGAGAAGCAGCGGGCGGGGCGGCTTGCCCTTCAGGGCGTTGGGACCGTACCGGGTCAGACGTTCCTTGGCCTCGGCGGAAGAAAGGCCCCGGCGGGGGTGGGCCTTGAGCTGGATCAGGACCTCCTCCTGGGGAAGGCTGTGCCAAATGATCATGGGGATCAGACCTTTCAATGAAAGTTTCTGATCCCCATGATACAGGGCGGACTTGTCCGATTACAAGGGAATTATGGCGCCTTGGGACAAGGAAAAAAGAAAGTCTTTATTGGAGAGCTCCGGGGAGAGGCCGGGCGGCAGAAGGGGGGAGGCGCGGAGAAGCCGGACGGCCCGCTCCACATTTTTGGCCGCCGAGGCGGGGGAACAGCCCTCCTCCCGGGCGATCTGGATGTAGAGCTCCTTGAGAAGAAGGTCCTTTCCCTCGGGACCGGAGAGAAGCTGAAGGCACCGGAGGGTCTGGTGAAAACCGGCCCAGTGGCCGGGCAGCCCCAAGCGGGTGAGGGCGTCGGTCAGGCGGTCCGCGGGGTCGGACTTCTCCAGTCGGGTCAGGTGGCGCCGTAGTTCGGGAAAGCAGACCGGCTTATAGAAGATGAAATCGGCTCCGGCGGACAGGGCGGCCTGCGCCGCCCAATCCCCGGTGGCCGAGGTGAGCACCCAGATGATGACGTCCTGATAACGGACCTTGCAGCGGCGGATCAGCTCCAGACCGCTGAAGCCGGGCAGGATCAGCTCGGTGAGGAGCACCTGAGGGCGGAAGGCTTCGGCCAGCGCTATGGCCTCGGGGCCGCGTCCGGCGGTCCGGACGTCCAGCCCGGCCTGTCCCAAAAAGAAAGAAGCCAGCTCCCGCTGGCTTTGGGAAGGCTCTGCCAACAGGACCCGGAGAGGCGCCGGGGCCGTCACGGCTGGGGAGCGATGGCGTCCAGCAAACGCCGGAGATCAATGATATTCTGGGTCAGAATGTCCCGCTCGATGGGGTTGAGGCCTGCCAGGTAGTCGGCGGCCAGGGCGGCGGTATCTGAAGCCGGGGCGCGGCCGAACAGGAGGTAGTCGGTGGAAACGCCCAGGGCCTGGGCCAGGCGGCCAAATTTAATGGCGGTCATGCACTGTTCCCCCTTCTCCAGCTGGGCGAGGAACTGAATGGAGGTCTCGGCGGCCTCGGACACCTTTTCCAGGGTAAGGCCCTTGGCCTTCCGGGCCAGCCGGATCCGTTGGCCCACCTGACGCATGGTGGCCTGGTCCCGGGTCCGGTCCTCTTTCTGCATACCCATATGGTTTGGTCCCTCCTGTACTCTATGATAAGTATAAGGTGCCACAATCATTATGGGTTTTCAATCAATCATATATGCAGGATATATCAATTATCGTTGTATATTTAAGGAGGGTACGGGGAAATTTTTGCTTGGAATTGGCGGGACGTACAAAAGAAGGGCGGGAAAGGACAAAAAATTGAGAAACATTTTTCCTGTTTTTCTTTGCATTTCCTATACATTCTTGCTATAATGGAAACGGTACCAAATTTGGAAATTGACTGATGGGAGTGACAGGGAATGGAAAGTCGCGGCGCCATTGTATTTCTTCCCCGGGAGGAGCAGGGCTCGTCTCCCTTTCTCAGTGACGTTTTATATGATCCGGCGGCCCTGTGGCTGGCGGAGACCCTGCGTTCCGCTGGTGTGGAACGCTTTTTTGCGGTCTGCGAGGGCGCTGACCTGGAAAAGACACGGGCCTGCTTCCCTGAGGGCAGCGTGATCCTTTCGGACGGGGACACCGACGCCACCGCCCGGCTCCACGCCTTTCTGGAGGAGAACCCCGGCGGGGTGGTGGTCATCACCCGGCCGGTGCTGCTGGCCCCGGAGGGCACAAACTTCTCCCTTCCGGGCAAGGAGCCTGCCAAGTGTGTCTATGACCTGAAGGGGGCCGCCCTGCTCGCCGCCCTCCGGGACGGCAAGAGCTTTGGGGACGCGGTGAACGCCCTGGGGGACGCCTCGGCCTGGAAGGGACGGTATCTGCCCCTGAAGGCCGACCTCTCCTACCGGGCCTTTACGGTGGATCCCATTGCCAGGGGCCTGAGTGTGGAGCGGCTCGTCGCCGCCGGGGTCCGGGTCATGGATCCTGCCAACACCTATGTGGGGCCTGCCGTCTCCGTGGGGGAGGGGACTACACTGCTCCCCGGCACCACCCTGTACGGGAGGACCGTCATTGGGAAGGACTGCGTTTTAGGGCCCAACACCATGATCCGGGACTGCACGCTGGGGGATTCGGTCACGGTGAACTCCTCCCAGCTCAATGAGAGCGTTGTGGAGGACGAAGTGATCATCGGCCCCTTTGCCTATATCCGGCCCCACTGTGTGCTGCGGCACAAGGCCAAGATCGGGGATTTTGTGGAGCTGAAGAACTCCACCGTGGGAGAGGGCACCAAGATCAACCACCTGACCTATGTGGGGGACACCGACGCCGGGGCCCACATCAACTTTGGCTGCGGCACCGTCACCGTGAACTATGACGGGTCCAAGAAGTTCCGCACCACCATCGGGGACGGGGCCTTCATCGGCTGCAACACCAACCTGGTGGCCCCGGTGACCATCGGGGAGGGGGCCTACACCGCCGCGGGCAGCACCATCACCGAGGATGTGCCCCCCGACTCCCTGGCCATTGCCCGGGAGCGGCAGACCGTGAAAAAGAACTGGGCCAAGCGCCGCCGGGGCGGCTGAGACTGCCCGGGACCTGAAAACCGTCCATATTGCCCCCGGCTCCGGGGGATGGAGAACTCCTTATCCGAATAGAGGGGATAAGGAAAGGATAGAGGAAAAAGAAACAACACAAAAGAAGAGAGGATGTGGAGAACATGATATCACATGGAAAGGACATCAAGATTTTCTCCGGAAACGCCAACCCCGCTCTGGCCAAGGCCATCTGCCAGCGGCTCAACACCGAGCTGGGCAGCGCCGAGGCGGGCCGTTTCTCCGACGGAGAGGCTTTTTGTTCTCTGTATGAGACCGTCCGGGGCTCCGATGTGTTCGTAGTCCAGTCCACCTGCGGACCGGTGAACGACAACCTCATGGAGCTGCTCATTATGATCGATGCTCTCCGCCGGGCCTCGGCCGGACGGATCACCGCCGTGATCCCCTATTTCGGCTACGCCCGGCAGGACCGGAAGGCCAAGCCCCGGGACCCCATCTCCGCCAAGCTGGTGGCCAATATGATCACCACCGCCGGGGCCGACCGGGTGCTCACCATGGACCTCCACGCCTCCCAGATCCAGGGCTTCTTTGATATTCCCGTGGACAATCTGCTGGGCAGCCCCATTTTTGCCCACTACTATCATGACCGGTTCG
>JAGBDQ010000017.1 GCA_017937415.1 Oscillospiraceae bacterium | reverse complement strand
CTGCTGGATGAGGCGGACCCCATCGAGGGAAGCTACACCTTTGAGGTCTCCTCCGCCGGAGCTGACCGGACCCTCCGCAAACCTGAGCACTTCGCCGCCTGCCTGGGCAGCGAGGTGGAGGTAAAGCTCTACCGGGCTCAGGAGGGCCGGAAAGAGCTTGTGGGCGTCCTGTGTGCTTATGAGGACGGCCGGCTCACCCTTCAGACGCCCGCCGGGGAGCGGGTGCTGGAAAAGCAGGACGTGGCCCAGGTCCGGCTCTACGTCCGGGTCTGAACCCACTTTCCCATTTAGAAATTACAAGGACGCAGCCCTTTGGAGCTGTGTGATAAAAGGAGATTGATCACTATGCCCAAGAAAAATCAGAAGGCCCCCCAGAGCAACGAGCTGGACGTGGCCGAGTTCTTCACCGCCATCGACCTCATCGAGAAGGAAAAGGGGATCCCCAAGGGCTACATGCTGGAGAAGATCACCCTGGCCTTAGTGTCCGCCTACAAGAAGGATCACCCCGACGCCGGGGAGAACATCGTGGTGGACGCCAACCAGGAGAAGGGCACCGTCCGGATGTACCTGAAGAAGGACGTGGTGGAGACCGTGGACAACCCGGCCACCGAGATCTCCCTGGAGGAGGCCCAGTCCAAGCTGCCCCAGGCCATGCTGGGTGACGTGATCTCCATTGAGATCAAGACCCGGGATTTTGGCCGCATTGCCGCCCAGACCGCCCGGCAGGTCATTGTGCAGGGCATGCGGGAGGCCGAGCGGGGCATGATCTTCAACGAGTTCTCCTCCAAGGAGCACGAGATCCTCTCCGGCCTGGTCACCCGCATCGACCCCCGGAACGGCGGCGTCTCCCTCCGGCTCACCTCGGGCAGCGAGTGGACCGACGCCTATCTGGCCCCCGGCGAGCAGGTCAAGGGAGAGGTTTACATGGAGGGCATGCGCCTGAAGGTCTATCTGGTGGAGGTCCGCAGCTCCACCAAGGGGCCCCAGGTCCTTATCTCCCGCACCCATCCCGGCCTGGTGAAGCGTCTCTTCGAGATGGAGATCCCCGAGATCCACGACGGCACCGTGGAGATCAAGTCCATCTCCCGGGAGGCCGGCTCCCGCACCAAGCTGGCTGTCTGGTCGGCTGACCCCAACGTGGACCCCATCGGCGCCTGCGTAGGCCCCAAGGGCACCCGTGTCAACAACGTGGTGGATGAGCTCAAGGGGGAGAAAATGGACATCATCAAGTGGTCCGAGGACCCCGCCGAGTATGTGGCGGCCGCCCTGGCTCCCGCCGAGGTCATTTCGGTGACCACCCTGGATGACGGCAAGAGCTGCCGCGTGGTGGTGCCTGACGACCAGCTTTCTCTGGCCATCGGCAAGGAAGGGCAGAACGCCCGCCTGGCCGCCAAGCTCACCGGCTTCAAGATCGACATCAAGCCCGCCTCCGCCCCCCAGGAGGAAGAGGAACCGGTAGTTGAGAACGAAGAGGCCTGATCGCCTCTGAAATTTGCGACGACGAAAGGAGGTCTTTCCCGTGCCTAAAAAGATCCCCGTCCGCCAATGCCTTGGCTGCCGGGAGCATAAGCCCAAGCCCGAGCTGATCCGGGTGGTCCGCTCCCCGGAGGGAGAGGTCTCCTTAGACTTCAAGGGCAAAAAGCCGGGCCGGGGGGCCTACGTATGCCCCGACCCTGAGTGCCTGAAGAGGATCCGCAGATCCAAAGCCTTGGAGCGGGCCTTCTCCGCCCCCCTGCCCGACGAGGTGTGGGAAGCCTTGGAGGCCCAAATGAAGGCAGGTGACCGGGATGGATAACGAGCTGTTGGGCCTGCTGGGCCTGTGTAAAAAGGCCGGCAAGCTGCTTTTGGGTGAGGATGAGGCAGCCAATGCCGCCCTGGCCCACAAGGCCCGGCTCATCCTCATCGCCGCCGACACCGCCGGGAATACGGCGGCAAAGGCCCGCCGTGCCGCCGACGAGGGCAACGCCCCCTGTTTCCAGGTGGACCTGACCAAGTCCCAGCTGGGGCAGGCTGCCGGCCGCGCCCAATGCGCTGTACTGGCCATTACCGACGTAGGGTTTGCCGCCGCGGCCATGAAGAAGCTCTCCGCCGCCGACCCCCAGCGCTACGGCGAGGCCTCGGAGCGGCTGGAACACAAGGCGGCCAAAACGGCCCGCCGCCGGAGAGAAAAGCAGAAGCGGCTGAAGGCGGCAAAAGCCGGAAAGCCCTGGGTAGCTCCCCCAAAAGAGCAACAAGAATGAGAGGTGCGTTTCTTTGCTGAATATCAAATACCGTGTCCGGGACGTGGCCAAGGATCTTGACCGGAATGCCAAGGAGATCATGGACATTCTGACCAAGTACGCCACCGCCCCCAAAAACAATATGCAGGCTCTGGACGAGAAGGAGCTTTCCATCATCTTTGAATACCTGACCCAGAACAATCAGGTGGAGAGCATGGAGAGCATCTTTGCCGAGGTCTATCACGAGCCCAAGGCCGCTCAGAACGAAGCCAAGGAGCCCGAGGCTCCCGCGGCCGCAGAAAAGGATAAGGCCCCCGCCCCCGAAAAGAAGGCCCCCAAGGCTGAGGGGAAAGCCCAGCCCCAGGCTCCTGCCCAGCAGGCCGAGGCCCAGCCCAAGGAAAAGCCCCAGCAGCCCATCCAGCAGCGCACCACCCGGGTCCCCGAGAAGCGGGTGGTGGACACCCGCAAGGGCGGCGGAGTCAACCTGGACAAGTACGACGAGAAGCTGGAGCGCATCGCCTCCTCCAAGACCCAGCAAATGGACGCCGGCCGGGAGAAATTCCGCAACCGGGGAGCCAACCAGCGCCGGGCCTCCAGCTTTGGCGGCAATAAGCGCCGGGCCGAGGAGCAGGAAAAGATGCGTAAGCTCCAGCTGGAGATCGCCAAAAAGACCCCCCTTACGGTCAAGATCCCTGACGAGATCGCTGTGAGCGAGCTGGCCTCCCGGATGAAGAAAACCGGGGCCGAGGTGGTCAAGTGCCTCATGAAAAACGGCGTCATGGCCTCCATGAGCGACGTCATCGACTTCGACACCGCCGCCATCATCGCCGAGGAGATGGGCTGCAAGGTGGAGCGGGAGGTCATCGTCACCATCGAGGAACGGCTCATTGACACCGCCGAGGACAAGGAGGAGGATCTGGAGCCCCGGGCTCCCGTAGTGGTGGTCATGGGCCACGTGGACCACGGCAAGACCTCCCTTCTGGACTATATCCGCAACGCCCACGTCACCGCGGGAGAGGCCGGCGGCATTACCCAGCACATCGGTGCCTACCAGGTAGAGGTGAAGGG
>JAGBDQ010000209.1 GCA_017937415.1 Oscillospiraceae bacterium | reverse complement strand
TTCTCAGGCAGGGAGAGATCCAAATTCTCACTTGCGGGAAGGAACCAGCCTGTGGTTGAGCCCAGGGAAAACCATTCAAAGTCGGTACGATTTGACAGCCGATCATAATCTAACGAAATGTAACGTTTACCAGCGCAGAGCAGGTAGCGCCCGCCTCGTTCTAACTTGGTGCAATCGCCTCGAAATGTCTCCCAATCAATCCAGAGACTGACCGACATCCCTGGGGTAATGAGCTCTGGATAGCCCGAGACTACTTCATCCACGGTAAAGGGGAAGGCACTTTGCCCTTCTTTCATGGGGGCGTCAAATTCCACTCCAGTATAGGTGCCGTAGAAATAGACATCCCAAGGGAGGATGCGGTCGAAATTTATCCTATCACTGGAGCGCCATACAATACCATCGGGCTCGAAATCCGCGTTCTGATATCCGTCCTGAATGACCCCAGAGGTATAGATCCGATGGTCGGTATAGGACACATAGGGGGCCTGCTTCAGATAGTCCATCACCTTGTCCAGACTGGCTGTTCCCTCGCTCTCCTGGCTCGACGCCAGTGTGCCGATGGAACGGTAATAGGCAGCCAGCTGTTCCTGCTCCTGGGAGATTAGGGAGTATTCCTCCACCCGGGCCACAAAAGCAAAGGAGATCACACCCACCAGCAGGAGAAGAAAGAGACTGTGGACGGGTTGGCGGATGGTGGAGCGGAGAAAAACGGTTTTTTTCATCGTAAGACCTCCTGTTCTGTAACACAATAACGCAACAACAAGTAATGCAATAACCATAGCATAAACTTGCAAAAAAGTCAAGGAATTATGGAAAAATCAAGAAAATATTTGAATCAAACCGAATGAAAACAGAAAGAAAATTGCGGCTGTTGTGCACGGTGCACAACAGCCGAGCCCCTTACGGGCTCGGCTGAAAACTCCTGAAAAGGCAGGAAATGAAAGCGGACCGGATAGCGGAATGAGAAAGAAAACAGCACAATTTTTATAAAATTGTGCTTACATTTTCTCTCAAAGTGTGCTATAATAGTAATATCGTGAGAAGAAGGTTTATGAAACAGCGCGGAGAAGTGTGAGGTAAAAGATGTTTGAAGTGGGGGATATGATCGTCTATGGCCGCACCGGAGTCTGCCGGGTGGAGCGGATCGAGGAGAACAAAAACGGAAGATTTTATGCGTTGATGCCCCTGTATCAGAACTGCAGTATCCTGACACCTGTGGAAGGGAAGGTATTCATGCGCCCTGTGATCAGCCGGGACGAGGCCGAGGAGCTGATCGCCGCGCTTCCCGACCTGGAGGCACAGCCCTGCGAGGGGAAGGGGCTGAGGGAGCTCACCGACCGCTACCAGGCCTCCATCGACTCCCACGACTGCAGGGAGTGGGCGGCCATGACCAAATCCATCTATGCCAAGCGGCGGATCGCCCTGCGGGAAAAGCGAAAGTTCGGCGCGGTGGACGAGCGTTTTATGAAGGAGGGGGAGGCCCTCCTCTTTGGGGAGCTGGCCGTGGCTCTGGATCTGCCTCCCGAGCAGGTAAAGGGGTATATCGACCAGCGGCTGGCCAAGGTATGACCATGACTCGGGCATTGTAAACCGTAAATAGCTTCCGCTGAGGCAAAGGAAGATCACCTGCTGCCGCATTGGTGCCTGAATAAAAAAGTCCGTCCGTTCCCGCGGGAACAGACGGACTTTTTACATGTCTCAATGGTTCTTCTGATAGATCAGCTTTAAGCCCTGGAGCATCAGGTCCTCCTCAATGGCGATCTTCCGTCTGCACAGGGGGACCACCACAGGGGAGAGACCGCCGGTGGCAACGACCGAGGCCATGGGCATGCCCAGCTCCTCCTCCACCCGGTCGATGAGGCCGTCCAACATGGCGGCGTGGCCGTAGACCGCGCCGGACTGCATACACTCCACCGTGTTGGAGCACACCACCCGGGGAGGGACGGCAAGCTGGATCCGGGGGAGCTGGCTGGTGCCGGAGGAGAGGGCGTCCACCGAGAGCTGGAGTCCCGCCAGAATGGCGCCCCCCAGGAACCGGCCCTCCCTGTCAATGACCGACATGGTGTTGGCGGTGCCCATATCAAAGATGATCATGGGCTTGGGATACTTGTCGGTGGCGGCTACGGCGCCCACCACTAAGTCGGCCCCCAGCTGGCCGGGGTCGTCGATCTTGATGTTGAGGCCGGTCTTGATACCAGCGCCCACCACCAGAGGCTTTTTCCCCACCACGGCTTCCACACCCCGGCAAAGGACGTTGGTCAGCTCGCTGACCACACAGGAGAGAACAGCTCCCTCTACCTGGGAGGGATCCACATGGTGGAGCTCAAAGATGCTGCGGAAGAGAAGGGCGTACTCGTCCCGGGTCTTGGCCCGGTCGGTGCACAGCCGGGCGGTGAACCGAATGTCGTCCCCCTCCAGACAGCCCAGCACGATGTGGGTGTTGCCCGCGTCGATGGCAAAGATCATTGGCTTGTCCTCCCTTGTATCATGCGCGTTTCAGCACGGTTTTCCCAATTTTGACCAGCCGTTCCACAATGCCGCTGAGGACCAGGTCCAGCCCCAGCTCAAAGAAAAAGTTAAACCCGATAAAGACGCTCATCACGATCACGGGGCCGCTGCCCGTGACGCCCAGGTTGGCGGCGAACTGGATACAGTCCTCTAAAAAGAAGACCATGCAGCCCAGAAAGAATACCCCGGTGTTGACCAGGGGATAGGCCACCGCCGCCGCCAGCACGGCCAGAAAGGTGTTCCGCTTTTCCAGCAGCTGATAGACGCCCCCTGCGGCTAAGCCCGCCAGGGTCCCCTTCAGCAGAACGATGATCACCGTGGCGGCCGGGTCCCAGGTGAGGAAAAGGGCGGCGTCCCCAGAGACCAGCACGGCGATGCCGAAGACCAGCCCCAGCCATGCTCCCGCCAGGGGTCCCATGAGGGCGGCACCTAAAATGACCGGAACTCCCACCATGGAGACTGCGAACGTCCCAAAACGTATGGCCACGCCGAGCATCTGCAATACCGCCACGATGGCGGTAAACAGAGCCAGCAGGGCCAGCTTTCGGGTGTTGTACCTTGTGCTTCCCATATTCAATTACCTCCTGCTGCTGTCCGCGAAGGGTACAGCGCAATATTTGCCGCCCAGACAAGCGACGGGTTTATTATAGGTGGGTGAGAGAAAAAATGCAAGGGGAAAATTGCGAAGGTAAAATTCCATCGAAAAGCGTCCCACGATAAAAAATAAAGCCCCGGCCCTGACGGTATGAAAGCCCCCGGCACGGAAAAAATACTGACATGGAATATGATGTCAGGAGGTTTCCGGTATGCAGGGGAAGGTAGAGATATGCGGGGTGAACACCTCCAAGCTGAAGGTGCTGAAAAACGACGAGATGATGGAGCTTCTCCGCAGGACCAAGGAGGGGGACCAGGCGGCCCGGGAAAGGCTCATTGAGGGCAACCTGCGCCTGGTGCTGTCGGTGATTCAGCGGTTTGACCGCCGGGGAGAGAATGCCGACGACCTCTTTCAGGTGGGGTGTATCGGGCTCATCAAAGCCATCGACAACTTCAATGTGGACCTGGATGTAAAATTTTCCACTTATGGCGTGCCCATGATCATTGGGGAGATCCGCCGCTATCTCCGTGACAACAGCTCGGTGCGGGTGTCCCGGTCCATGCGGGATATGGCCTACAAGGTGCTTCAGGCCAAGGAGGCCTTTATGGCCGAGCATCAGCGGGAACCGACTT
>JAGBDQ010000208.1 GCA_017937415.1 Oscillospiraceae bacterium | reverse complement strand
GGGGCTGCTTTTCCACCTCCGCCCAGCCGGGGGAATACCGGGCCTACTCCCCCACCGGGGAATTTGTGGCACTGTGCCGGGTCACAGACGGCACCCTTTCCGCTATCAAAAGTTTCTTCGAGGTATAATTACTTATGGAACAGAAAAAACGTGTCATTGCCCTGGGTTTCTTTGATGGCGTCCACCTGGGCCACGGGGCCCTGCTCTCCCTCTGCGCCCGGCGGGCCAAGGAGCTGAACGCCGTCCCCGCCGCCTTCACCTTTGACCTGCACCCTTCCACCCTGATCCCGGGGAAGGCGCCGGTGCCTCTCCTCACCACCCCTCATGACCGGGAGGGGCTCATGGAGCGGTACTACGGCATCCAGGAGGTCATTGTAGCCCACTACGACCAAAAGATGATGACCACCCCCTGGCGGGACTTTGTCACCGAATACCTGGTGAAAGAGCTGGGGGCGGTCCACCTGGTGGCCGGCCACGACTTCCACTTCGGCTACAAAGGGGAGGGGGATCCCCAGAAGCTCCAGGCCCTCTGCGCAGAGCTGGGGCTGGGCTGCGACATTGTCCCCAAGGTGGAGAAGGATGGCATCACCGTGTCCTCCACCTACATCCGTTCCCTTCTGACTGAGGGGAGCATGGACCGGGCGGTGGAATTTTTGGGCCACCCCCATGTACTTACCGCTACCGTCCGGCACGGCAAGCGCCTGGGCTCAAAGCTGGGCTTCCCCACCGCCAACCTCGCCTTCCCCACGGGGCTCCTGGTTCCCGCCCGGGGTGTCTACGTGACCCGGGCGGTGCTGAAAAACGGGGAGAGCTGCCCCGCCGTCACCAACGTAGGGACCCGCCCCACCGTGGACGACGGTGAAGCTCTCACTGCCGAGCCCTACATTCTGGACTTCGAGGGGGATCTTTACGGCCAGGAGCTGCGGCTGGAATTTTACCACTTCCTCCGCCCCGAGCAGAAATTTGACTCTTTGGAGGAGCTGCGGGCCATGGTGCTCCACAACGCCGATCAGACCCGGGAATACTTTGCCGCCCACCTATAACCGCCTACAAAGAGAAAAGGAGGCACCGCCATGGTCCCGAAAACGAGGAAATTCCACCCCGGCATCTACGCTTTCGCCCTGTGCTTCTGCGGCCTTCTTTTGGCGCTGGCCCTGGACGGCGCCTCCAACTGCCTGACCGGCCTCAACACCATCATCCATGCCGAGGGGGCCCTCATCACCGATTACATGGCCCTGGCCGGGCCGGGGGCGGCCTTTCTCAATTCCGCCCTGGTGACCCTCTCCGCCCTTCTGATCTTCCGGCTGGCCAAGGCCGAGCTCAGCGGCAACCACATTTTTGTGCTGGGGCTCATGTCGGGCTTTGCCCTCTTCGGTAAAAACATCTTCAACATGTGGCCCTTCGTGCTGGGCTCCTACCTTTACGCCCGGTTCAAAAAGGAGCCCTTTTCCAAACACTGCAGCATGGGCCTTCTGGCCTCCTGCCTGGGTCCCATCGTCAGCTTCCTCTGCTGGTCGGGCGGCCCAGTCCAGTTCCTTCTGGGACTTCTTTTGGGGGTGGTCATGGGCTTTGTGATCTGCCCCCTGTCGGCCTTCACCTTCCAGATCCTCAGGGGGCTGAACCTCTATAACGGCGGTTTTGCCTGCGGCCTCACCGCGTTGGTGGTAGTGCCCGTACTCACCGCCCTGGGTAAGGTGCCCGTTGGCGGGCTCTGGTGGTCCACTGAATACACCCGTGATCTGGCCCTGTTTCTGGGCCTTCTGTGCCTTTTTCTTCTGCTTCTGGGCAGCTTTTGGGGCAGGCTCTCCCCCAGGGAGAACTGGACGGCCTTCGGCCGTCTTTGGAAGGATCCGGGCCGGGCTCCCTGTGATTTTCTCAAGGACTACGGCCCCGGGGCGGTACTTTTGAACATGGGGCTGAGCGGGCTGCTGGCCACCGGGTACATCCTTCTCATCGGGGGCGATCTGAACGGTCCCACGGTGGGCTCCATCTTCACCATCATGGGCTTTACGGCTTACGGCAAGCACCCCCGGAACATCCTGCCCATTATGGGCGGCATCGCCCTGGGGGCCTGGGCGCTGCCGGGCCTGAGCCTCACCGCCCCCGCCGTCCAGATGGCCGCCCTTTTGGGCACCACTCTGGTCCCTATGGCCGGGACCTTCGGCTGGTGGGGCGGGCTGCTGGCCGGGTTCCTCCACATCTGTCTGGTCATGCGCACCGGCGGTCCGGTGAACGGCCTGAACCTTTACAACAACGGCTTCTCCGGCGGCCTGGTGGTCATCTTCCTCACCCCCATCCTCTCCCAGCTTCCTTGGGTGAAAAAAGGGACAGAACATAACGAAACAGGAGTGGAAATCAAATGAGTCGAGTGGAAAATTTTCTGGCAGGCATCTTCTTTATCCTCTGCTGCATCATGTCTGGTTTTGTCTTTGCTTTCCTTGATACAGTCCATTATAACGGAATCATGTGGTTTATCATAAGCTGGGCGGCTCTTATCGCGACCCCCGCGTTCTTTTGCCTCGGTTTGTGGTATGGAATCAAAGGCCTGCGGCAAAATCAGAACCTATAATATCAAATCAGGGAGAGCCCGATGGGCTCTCCCTGATCTTTTACAGCAAGCTTTTCCTTATTCTTCCTTTAGTTTAATGACCCTGCCGCATTGTTCCGCCAAAACCGGGTCATGGCCCGTGATCACCATGGGGCGGTTCAGGCCCTTCAGCCGCTCCAGAATGCGGAGGGCCCGCTCCCGGTCCACCCCGGCGAAGGGCTCGTCCAGAAGCCAGACCTTCCCCTCCACCGCCAAGGCACGGGCCAGGGCCGCCCGCCGGGCCATACCCCCGGAGAGCTCCTCCGGGACCTTGTGGGCGGCATCGGTCAGCTCCACCAGCTCCAGCCACTTACGGGCCTCCTCCCGCCTTTCCCGGGGCAGTACCGCCTCCACCTGTCCCAGGGCGGACAGGCCGGGAAAAAGCCGGTCCTCCTGAAAGAGCATGACGGCGGGGGTGGGACACTCCACCTTTCCCTCCTGGGGAGCGGTCAACCCGGCAAGCACCCGCAGCAGGGTGGTCTTTCCCACCCCGGAGGGCCCGGACAGGAAGGTCAGACCCTCCTCCGGTACAGTTAACATAATATGGTCCAGCACAGTCCTGTCCCCATAGCGGACGGTAAGATTTTCCACTCTCATGCCTTCCCGCCCCCTCTCCACAAACGGAGGCATAGCCGCAAAAGCCACTCAGTCCCAATGCTCAGAAGAATAATGACCGCCGTCCAGGCAAAAAGACCGGAGGCGTCCAGGTATGCCTTGGCCATCTGCAACTGGCTCCCGGCGCCCCATTTTGGTTGACATAATACTTCAGCCGCCACTCCGGACTTCCAGGCGAGGCCCAGGGCGGTCTCCCAGCCGGCGGCCAATGCGGGCAGGGAGGCGGGGAGGTAGACATAGCGGATCTTCCGCCAGAGGCTCAGCCGGTAGTGGCCCGCCAGCTCCAAAAGCTGAGGATCGGCAGAAGCAATGCCCTGTCGGGCGGAGCGCCACACTACGGGCAGGGCCATAAGGGCGGAGACCACCACGGGGACCCGGTGGGTGGGCAGGGAGAAAAAGAGAAGCAGGATAAAGGACACCACAGGCACGGTGCGTACCGCCCGGAGGGCGGGGGAGAGAAGAACGTCCCCCCATCCGGAGGCGGCGGTGAATACCCCCAGGGCCACCCCCAGCAAGCTCCCCAGAAGGAAACCCGCTAAAATGCGGCCCAGGCTGGCCCCCACCGACCGCCAGAATCCCGGGGTGGGCAGCAGCTCAAAAAGCCGCTCCAGAACGGCCAAAGGGGTGGGCAGGATCAGCTCCTTCCCCACTGCCAGGGCGCACAACCACCACACTCCCAGCCAAAACAGGAGGGGCAGTATGATCTTTTTCAGCCGCCCGGCCATCAACGCTGGGAGGTGTAGTAGAAGGCCCCGTCCGGGATCCCTCCGCCGATGGAGGCCGGGTCGGCCTTATAAAGCACCTGGTAATAGCCCTGGATGCCCGAGACCATATCCTCCCCGGTGACAAAGCACAGGTTGGCGTCGGGGAGGGCCTTTTTGGCGATGGCGGCCTTGGGGATAATGCCGTAAGTCTCAGCCAGGGCGGCGGCCTCCTCCAGATTGTCCGGGTCGGACATGAAGGTGATGGAAGCCTCATAGTCCTCCAGGAACTGTTCCACCGCCTCGGGATTATTTTCGGCAAACTCGGTACGGACCACCACGCAGCCCATAGTGAGCACGCCGCCCGCCCCGATGTCCTGCCACTCCCGGGTCAGGTCAACGGCAAGCCGCACTCCCTCCCCCTGGATGGAGGCGGCGGTGGCGGCGGGCACGGGGAGCATGGCATAGTCGATCTCCCCCGCGGCCAGGAGCGCGGAGACCTCGTCGGTGGAGGCGTGCCACTGGACGGTCACATCCTCGCCGGGGATCAAATCGTTCTGCTCCAGCAGGTAATTCAGCACATACTCCGGGTTGGCCCCCTGGCCAAAGGCGTGGACCGTCTTGCCCGCCAGGTCGTGGAGACTGCGGAGGCTCTCCCCCCGCTCTAAAATATAGAGCACCCCGTAGGTGTTGAGGCACAGGAGCTGGATGCCCCCGTCCAGCTTGTGGTAGAGGGTGGCGGCCAGGTTGGTGGGCAGGGCGGCAATGTCCACCTCCCCCTTGGTGAGGGCGGCCACCGCCTCGGTGGGCTCGGCCATCAGGACAAACTCCATGGTGGCGCTGTCCTTCTTGTCCTCCATAAGCTTACAGGCCCCCAGGCCGGTGGTGCCCTTCAGCATCCCCACCCGGACCTTCTCATCCTGGGCCAGGGAGGGTGTCTCGGTAGGCTCCGCCGAGGGCTCGGGAGTGGGGGTCACCTCCTCTGTGGGGGTGGGATCAGGCGTAGGGGTGGGATCGGGCTCCTTGGGCTTACAGCCTGAGAGCAGAGTCAAGGTCAGGGCAAAGACCAGCAGCAGCGCGGCATATGGCTTCAGCTTCATAAAAAAGCTCCTTTCAGTCATGGGTTCCCCGGCCGGACGCCGGGGCCTTCCTTGTCCATTATAGTGTCTGGCCGGGGGAGTGTCAAGAAAGAGCAGGGAAGTTATTTCCTTCGCAATGTCCGCTCTCTATGCTCACAAAAAACGCCGCCAGGCATAGAATGGGGTACCTGAAAGGAGGATCTTCTATGCCCGCAAACCGCAACCGGAATACATACCGGGCCCAAACCGCCCGGACCGCCGCCCCCTGCGTCGATCCCATCCCCATGGAGGAGCTTGTGGCCGAGCTGGAGCCCATGCGCCGCTATCCCCACCCCATCCCCATGTGCTGCGCTCCCGACCCGGCGCCCATCCCCACCGACGAGTGCTCCCCCTGCATGAACCGGGTGCTGGAGCAGCTTTCCTGCCAGAATCAGCTTTTGGTGGACCTGCTGGGGGCGGTCAATTCCCTCACCGCCGCCCTTCTGGCCCGGAGCGACAAAACCTGACGATTTTCTTATTTTTTCTTTATGCTCTTGCGTCTGGACATGAATTCCAGTATAATAGCCCGGTACCCAAAAGGTGCCGGGCTGTTTGCCGTTCTTTGCCCGCCCTCAAATGTCACTCAAACCTGCCCCAAGGGGCATTTGATCTCAGCAGGAAGGAAGTTCCCTATGGCAGCCAAACGGAAAAAGAAAAACGCAAAGGTGAAGCAAAGCCCCGTCAAACGGGTCTTCAAAGGCTTCTACATGACTTTAGTGGTCCTGTCGGTCATCATCGTGGGTGTGTTCGCCTGGTATAAGCTCAGCGCCATAGCCCCAGACCAGGAGGGGGAGCCCCCCGCCCTCCCCTCCGACGCCATAACGTCCGTCACCGACGACCCCGCCACCACCGACGTGGACGAGAGCCAGGTGGGCCGCCAGCGGAAGAAGAACACCTGGACCTTCCTCTTAGTGGCCAAGGATCAGGTCAGCGGCAATACCGACACCATCATGGTGTGCACCTACGACACGGTGAACCAGAAGATCGGCCTGGTGTCGGTCCCCCGGGACACCTTTGTGATCCGGGAGGGCTACCGCTATCATAAGATCAACGCCGCCTACGCCAACGGCGGCATGGAGGAGCTGAAGGGGGCGGTGAGCCAGCTTCTGGGCATTCCCATCGACCACCACATCCTCATCGACACCAAGATCTTTGTGGAGCTCATCGACGCGGTGGACGGAGTGGACTTCGACGTGCCTGTCCACATGGCCTACGACGACCCGGCCCAGGACCTGCACATCCACTACGAGCCCGGCCTCCAGCACCTCACCGGGCAGCAGGCCTTAGAGGTAGTGCGCTGCCGCAAGAACTCGGACGGCCCCGAGGGCCACCGGATCTACGACGCCTACCCGGACGCCGACATCGGCCGCACCCGGACCCAGCAGGCCCTTCTGACCGAGGTGGCCAAAAAGGTGGTCTCCAACCCCCAGAAGATCCGCAGCTATCTGGAGCTGTTCATGGAGTATGTGGACACCTCCCTCACCTTCAACAACCTGCTTTGGCTGGCCCAGCCCGCCCTCAGCTTTGACTTTGAGAACCTCACCACCGCCACCTTTCCGGGAGACGGCAACGTCTCCTACGGCAAATCCACCTATCTTTACGCCCTCTATATCGACCAGTCCCTGGAAATCATCAACGACTGCCTCAACCCCTACACCTCCCCCATCACCCGAGAGATGGTAAAGATGCCCCAGGGAGACTGAGCAAACAACAAACAACAAGGGAGAGCCCCCCGGGCTCTCCCTTGTGTTTTGTGTGTTTTCCAATGACCGGGGCAGAGGAACCGCCCCTCCCTTTTCGATCTTACTTCTTGGGCGGCTGCCATTCCCGGATGGTCCGGTACCGGGGATCCCCCTCCCGGGGCAGGAGCACCCGGGTCTCCATGTTGCGGGGGTCAAGCTCGGGCAGCAGCGTTCTGATCCACCAGGGGATCGCGATGCCGGGCATACAAAGGATGTAGGCTATCTCTGTGTCCCCCTTTTTGGCAAGCTGCTCCAAAAGCCGCTCATCCGCCGCCTTTGCCTCCTCGTCGGTGAAGGGGTATACCTCCGAGTAGAGGTTCCCCTGAGCCGTCAGCAGTACTGTGCAGCCGTATTCCCCCGGCATGCAGCCCTCCGGTACTTCGGCCATCCGTTTCCTGTACTCCTCCATCATGCGCCCGGCGACGGCCGGATCAGCTTGTTTCAGCGGGTTCATTTCCAGCTCTCCTTCCTGTAAAGCAGCATCTTGCCTTATCAGTAAAAATGGTACAGGAATGAACCTTTTACCGATCGTGTTATGACTATATCATACCTTTTCGTCTTTGTAAACAGGCGGATGAAAAGGGCCCCCCGACAGCGCAAGCCGTCCGGGGGCTTTCGTGTCCTGTGCCTTCGCTTCTATTACCGCTGGGCCGCCAGCTTACCCGCCCGGCGGCCGAAGGTGACGCTCCGGCCGGCGGCGCAGCCTGCCAGCAGGTTGGGGTAGCTGCCGTCAAAGTAGCTGCCCGAGCAGTCGCCGGCCACGTACAGGCCCTCGATGGGCTTGCCCTGGGCGTCCAGGGCGTTCATGTTCTCGTCGATCTTGATGCCGTCCAGGGTGCAGATGAAGTAGCCCCCCGACATCCGGACCCCCTCGAAGGGGGCGGTACGCATCTCAGACAGGCGGTAGGCCTCCTTGCCGAAGTCCTCGTCCACCTGCTTGTCATAGAGCTCGTTGTACCGGTCCACGGTGGCCTTGAACTGCTCCGCGGGAAGTCCCAGCTTCTGGGCCAGCTCCTCGATGGTGTCGGCCTTGACCACCAGACCCATCTCCCGGTACTGGGGCATGAAGACCCCCTCGTTGAACTCCAGGGGCCACACGGCCTCGGCGCCGTTGGCATGGGGGAACATCCGGCTGCAGCCGTGGGAGTCGAAGCGCTCCATGTCCTTGATGTAGTTGGCGTCCCACACCATAGCGTAGGTCATGCCGGGGAGGTTGAAGGCGTCGTGGAGGATGTGGTCGTAACAACCCGACTCGTTGGTAAACCGTTTGCCGTTCAGGTCCACCTTCAGGAAGGGCTGGGAGCCCATCCAGAACAGTACACCCTCAGGCTGGGGGCCCACCTGGTCGGGCATGATGCCGCCCCGGTCAAAGAGCATGGAGGAATGGCTCTCGTCCATGGCGGCGCCCGCCCACAGGCAGGCCTTGATGCCGTCGCCCAAGCTGCCGGGATAGGAGTAGTTGATGTTGATCATCTTCACGGTCTCAGGCTGGAGGGCCTTGAGCATATCCATGTTCAGGCTGTAGCCGCCGGTGCAGACGATCACGCCCTTACTGGCGTTATACCGCACATAGCCGTCATTGGTCTTGGCGTAGATGCCGGTGACCTTGTCCCCCTCCTTGATGAGCTCCACCAGAGAGGTGTCATAGTGGACCTCCAGGCCCAGGCCCTTGGCGTAGTCCTTCAGCACCCGGGCTGTCTTGCCCTCGTAGTCGTCTCCCAGGTCGCTGAACTGGATGGAGTGGCCCACGTCATAGACCGGATAGCGGACCGTGTGGGAGTGGTCGTCCACCTCGTGGAGGAAGCGGAAGCCCGCCTCAGCCATGCGCTCGGTGTACCAGTCGATGGTCTCGCCGGAATAGTCGGCCCAGACCTTGAAGAGCCGCTGGTCGGCGTAGCCGTTGGACTGGCGGTACATCTCGGTGAACACGTCAAACCTGTCGGGGTTGTCCTTGTTCTCGATCTGCTGCTTGCTTCCGATGGCGGCCAGGGTGTCCCGGATGCCCGAGCCACCGTAATCCTCGCCGAACTTCTCAATGAGGATGGCCTTGGCCCCCTCCTCCACAGCGGCGCAGGCGGCAAAGACCCCGGCGGTGCCGGCGCCGATGACCAGCACCTCGGTATCGTAGGTCTTGACCACGTCGGAATCCTTGATCTCAGGGGCGGAGCCCAGCCAGTCGGCGGTACCGGCCTCCTGCTTGCCGTCCCCCTCGCCCCGGATGAGGGACACGTCCACCCCCTTGGCCTGGGCAATACAGTCCTCCAAAGCGGCCTTAGCGGCCTTGGAGGTGACGGTGGCCCCCGAGACACTGTCCACCTCAATGCTCTGCTTTTCCAGGATCTGGGCAGCCATCTTCTCCCCCACGGGCTTGCCCAGGCCCTCAGTCTCGCCGGCGGTGTCCACGGCGGCCTCTAAGATCTTGCTCTCGTCCACCTTGATGGTGACGGTCACCAGGCTCTCCATGCCCTGGGCCGAGGCGGTGTATTCGCCGGGGGTGTAGATCTTGTTGACCTCGGGAGTGGGCGTGGGGGTGGGATCGGGGGTCTTCTCCCCGCAGGCGGTGAGCATCCCCAGGGCGGCGATTCCGGCGGTGCCAGCGGCCCCCCGCAGAAAGTCACGGCGGGAAAGGGTCTTTTTCTTCTCGTTCATTCCTTTTTCCTCCTAAAAAGCTGATTTTCACGGTGGGCGGCTCTTCCGCCCCAGCAGTTTCATTGTATCAGCTTTACATTTGGAGAAAAAGGAGTTATAATTTTGACATTAAAGCAGGTAAAAACTGCGTTAAGGAGAATCCTTATGGACATCACTCAGCTTCGCTACTTTCTCAAAACCGCCGAGACTCTGAACTACACCCGGGCCGCCGAGGCCATGTTCATCACCCGGCAGTCCCTTCGCCAGTCTCTGGGCAATTTAGAGGCTGAGGTGGGCGCGCCCCTGTTCAGCAACGAGAAAAACCGCCTGACCCTCACCGAGTACGGGGAATATCTCGCCTTCGCCGGGCAGGACGTGGTAAAACGCTTTGACGACATGAGCACCGAGCTCTCCCGGCTGGTAAACCAACGGGCCAGACTCCGGGTGGCCGTCTCGGTGAGCCTTCTCACCTTTCTCCTCAACGGCATCGAAGGCGTTTTCAAGTCTTTTCAGGACAAATTCCCCCACCTTCAACTGGAGATCCTGACCCTGACTGCCGATGAGGTGGTGGACGCCGCCCTGCGCGGGGAGGCCGACTGTGGGATCCTTCTCCAGATGCCCTGTCCCCGGCCGGGCTGTACCGTCCAGGTGCTGAAGTCCTTCCCTGCGGCCGTGGACTTTGGGGACCAGATGCCCCTCTTTGGCCGGGAGTCTGTGACGGTCCGGGACCTGGCGGGTGTCCCCCTGGTGGGCATGGGCAGTCTGGAAAAGGTGGCCCTTCCCCTGTGGGAGGCCTGCCGCCGGGAGGGAATTGCCCTGGACTATCAGACCATGCCCAACGCCATCGACGCCTTTTACCACATCCAGCACTCTCTCCGCGCCGGACTGGATGTTTACTTTGAGAAAGACGAAGCCGATATTCCCAACGTAATATCTTCTCATCTTTCCAACTACACCTGGGAGCTGGCCCTGCTCTGCCCCGATGCCTCCCCCTCAGCCCACCTGGCCCGCCTCCTCTGCCGCCATTTAGAGGACGCCTACCGCTCCCTGTAACCGGGATACATCGTCCGGCTCGGTCCTCCCCATGATTTCTTTGTACAATTCATAGATTGTTTACGTTTCCTTTCTTGACCTTTTCACCAAAAAAGGCTATCATATTTTGTATCAGTTTGGACAGGAGGGAGAACGCATGAACTGGTTACAGCGCTTCATGGCCGGCCGGTACGGCCAGGACCAGCTCAATCTTGCCCTGCTGGGCCTCTATCTGGTCCTGTTCCTCCTCTCCACCCTCTTCCGTGCCCAGTGGCTGGAGCTTTTGGCCATCGCCTGCCTGGCCTTCTCGGTTTTCCGTCTGTTCTCCCGGAACGCCGCCAAACGCCGGGCCGAGAACGCCAAATTTTTGGAGACCGTCCGGCCCCTGGTCCGCTGGTACAACGTGAAAAAGTGCCGCCGCCAGGACCGGGAACACTGCTACTTCAAGTGCCCCAACTGCGGCCAGCAGCTCCGGGTCCCCAAGGGCAAGGGCAAGATCTCCATCACCTGCCGCAACTGCGGGGTATCCTTCGAGAAAAAGACCTGAATGATTTGAAACGCCGGAAGCGTTGGGCTTCCGGCGTTTTTATACCTCAGAGGCATTTTCCCCCATTCGATATAAGTATTCGACATCGACCTCCCTGCGGTGTATAATCGCCACAGGTCCGGCGGGGTACCCCACCGGACCGGAACCCATTGCAAGGAGGACCCCATGAAACGAATCGCATCCCTTTTTACCGCTGCCCTGCTGCTTCTCTCCCTGACAGCCTGCGGCAACGAAAGCGTCCCAAGCCCCACGCCCTCCCAGCCTGTGGCCCAGGCCACCCCTTCCCCCACACCGGAACCCACCCCAACGCCCACGCCTGAGCCTACTCCTACTCCCGAGCCCACCCCATGGCTCTGGCCGGAGGGAACGCCGGAGGAGCAGGGGATGGACCCCGATATGCTCTCCCGGCTCCACGCCGACCTGGACCCCACCGCCGTCCGGTCCGCCCTGGTGGTGCGCAACGGGGTACTGGTGGACGAATACTACAAGGAGGGCTTTGACGAAGAGAGCATCTTTACCCTCCAGTCCTGTTCCAAAAGCATCACCAGTGCCCTTTTAGGCATCGCCATCCACCAGGGCTACATCGAAGGGGTGGATGTGCCCATCTCGGAATACTTCCCCCATCTGCTGGACTCAGGCAGCCCTTACGCCGGGGAAATTACCATCTGGCACCTTCTCACCCACTCCTCCGGCTTCTACGGCACGGACAACGAGCTGTGG
>JAGBDQ010000207.1 GCA_017937415.1 Oscillospiraceae bacterium | reverse complement strand
TTTCCCAAAACTTTTTATTGCCTTTTCCCCCGTTTGGGGTTATAATGTGTTCAACTTATTTCGGTGAGGTATTCCCATGAGCAGAAATCTCCTCACAACCGCATCTCATTTTACCTTTACCTATGCCCGATTTAACGGCATGGGCTATTTTGCCGCGGAAAAATGAGGATGGACGAGATGAGTTGACCGGGTCATACCGGAAATATACCCGTAACATAGGGAACTCATTGATGTTCATCAATGGGTTCCCTTTCTTTCTTTTGAAAAAGAAAGAAGGCAAAGAAAACTTCTATAAAAGGCTGGCAGACAGCCAAGCAGAGAGGGGAAAGAGAAATGGTCGTCATTATGAGGCCGGGTACTGCCCAAAAAGAAATTGACAAGCTGGTGGAACAGCTCCAGAACCAGGGCCTTCAGGTGGGGGTCACCAAGGGCGTGGACTGCTCCATCCTGGGACTGGTGGGGGATACCACCGCCGTGGATATGAACAAGATCTCCACCAACGAGCATGTGGAGCGGGTCATGCGGGTTTCCGAGCCCTACAAGCGGGCCAACCGGAAGTTCCATCCCGGGGACACCGCCGTCACGGTGGGGAACGCCGTCATCGGGGCGGGGAAATTCTCGGTCATCGCCGGGCCATGCTCGGTGGAGAGCCGGGAGCAGATCACTGCCGTGGCAAAAGATGTCAAGGCCTCCGGGGCGGCCCTTCTCCGGGGCGGCGCCTTCAAGCCCCGGACTTCCCCCTACTCTTTCCAGGGCATGGGTACCCCTGGGCTGGACCTTCTGTTGGAGGCCAAGGCCGAGACCGGCATGCCCATCGTCACCGAGCTTATGAGCCCCAAATATTGCCAGCTCTTTGAGGACAAGGTGGACCTCATTCAGATCGGGGCCCGGAACATGCAGAACTTCGACCTTCTCAAGGAGGTGGGTAAGCTGAGCAAGCCGGTCCTTCTGAAGCGGGGCCTTTCGGCCAGCTACGAGGAGTGGATCATGGCCGCCGAGTATATCATGTCCGAGGGCAACGAGAACGTGATCCTCTGCGAGCGGGGTATCCGCACCTTCGAGACCTACACCCGCAACACCCTGGACGTGTCGGCCATCCCGGCGGTGAAGAAGATGAGCCATCTCCCCGTGGTGGTGGACCCCTCCCACTCGGCGGGGATGTACTGGATGGTGGAGCCTCTGGCCCTGGCCGCCGTGGCGGCGGGGTGCGACGGGCTCATTATCGAGGTCCACAACGACCCCCAGAACGCCAAGTGCGACGGCCAGCAGTCCCTTACCCCCGAGAAGTTTGACGCCCTCATGGGCAAGATCCAGGCCCTCACCGATTTGGTGGGGAAGACTTTGGTAAAGTGAACGTTTCCGCCCATCTTCCGCAAAGGATGTGTTTCCATGAAAACCCTCCATATCAACTTAGGTGAACGCTCCTATGACATTCGGATCGCCCCGGGCATCCTGGACAAGGCCGGAGAGGAGATCAAAAAGGTCTGCCCCAAGGCCCGCCGGCTCTTTGTGGTCACCGACAGCAATGTGTTCCCCCTCTACCTGACCCGCCTGGCCAACAGCCTCACCGCCGCCGGGTTTGAGATGACCGCCCTCACCGTCCCGGCGGGGGAGCATTCCAAGTGCGCTTCGGAGCTCGCCAACCTCTGGGAGAAGATGCTGGCTTCGGGCCTCACCCGCACCGACGCGGTGGTGGCTTTAGGCGGCGGCGTGGTGGGGGACCTCAGTGGCTTTGCCGCCGCCACCGCCCTCCGGGGGGTGGACTTTGTCCAGATCCCCACCACCCTTTTAGCTCAAGTGGACTCCTCCGTGGGGGGCAAGGTGGCCATCGACCTCCGGGCGGGGAAGAACCTGGCCGGGTGTTTCTGGCAGCCCAAGCTGGTCCTTATGGATCCGGATACTCTGAACACCCTGTCCGATGCCACCTTTGCCGACGGCATGGCCGAGGTCATCAAGTACGGCTGCATCCGGGACAAAGATTTCTTCGACTTCCTCTGTGCCCACCCCACAAGGGCGGAGATCATGGCAAACATTGAATCCATTCTGTATCAATGCTGCGATATAAAACGCTCTGTTGTGGAGGAGGACGAGCGGGACACGGGGGCCCGTATGGTCCTGAACTTCGGTCACACCATCGGCCATGCCTATGAACTCTCAGGGCATTACGAACAATGGACCCACGGCCAGGCGGTGGCCGCCGGTATGGTCACCGCCGCCAGGCTGGGAGTCACGCTGGGAGTCACCCCCCCTGAGCTCCCCGGCCAGATCGAAGCCGCCCTGGCCCCCCTGGGCCTGCCCACAGAGATCCCCTGTGACAGCGGCACCTATGCCGCCGCCATCGGCCGGGACAAGAAGGGCACCGGGGCGGACATCACCCTGGTGCTGTTGGACCAAATGGGCCACGCCGTCCTCCGCAAAATGCCCAAGGAGCAGGTTTTGGACCTGCTGGTTTGAAAGGAGATCTCCCATGACCGTCACCATTACACCCACCAAATTAAAGGGGACCATTACCCCGCCTCCCTCCAAGTCCCAGGCTCACCGGCTCCTCATCGCCGCCGCCCTGGCCCAGGGGGAGAGCGTCATTCATAACGTGGCCCTCTCCAAAGACATCACCGCCACCATGAACTGTCTGGAGGAGCTGGGGGCACAGTTCTCCCGCAAGGGGAGCACCGTTACGGTCACCGGCATGGGGGCCAACCATATGTCCCCCTACCGCCGGATGGCGCTGCCCCGTCTGGACTGCGGGGAATCCGGCTCCACTCTCCGCTTCCTCATCCCCATCGCCCTGGCGGTGCGGGGAGGGGGGATCTTCACCGGCGCGGGGCGGCTTATGGAGCGGCCTTTGGAGCCTTACTTTGAAATTTTCCGGGAAAAGTACATTTTCTATGAGCAAAAGGATGGCACCCTCACGGTCCAGGGACTGCTGGAGCCGGGGGTCTACCGCCTCCCCGGCAACGTGTCCTCCCAGTTCTTCACCGGACTTCTCTACGCCCTCCCCCTGCTTTCCGGCCCCTCGGCCATCATCCCCACCACAGAATTGGAGAGCGAGGGGTATATTCACATGACCCTTCAGGCCATGGCCCAGTTCGGGGTGGAGATGGCTGCCACCATGTCCCTGCCCCCCCAGTACCACCCCGCCGGGAACCAGACCTATACCCCGGCGGAGGCCACAGTGGAGGCCGACTGGTCCCAGGCCGGGTTCTGGTACGCCGCAAAGGCGTTGGAAAATGAGGTTGACATAATTTCTATGAACCCTGATACTTCCCAGGGAGACAGGATCATCGAAGAACATTATGTAAACTTACTGAAGCCGGTGGACCTGACTATTGACGTGTCGGGCTGTCCTGACCTGGTGCCCCCTCTGGCTGCCATGGCGGCGGTGCGGGAAGGAAAGACCCGTCTTTGTAACGCCGCCCGGCTCCGCATGAAGGAGAGCGACCGGCTCTCTGCCGTCACTGATGTATTATGTAAACTTGGAGCAAAGGTAGAGGAAGGACCTGATTTTCTGGACATTGAGGGCCTGCCCACCCTCCCCGGCGGCGTGACGGTGGATGCCCATAACGACCACCGCATCGCCATGATGGCCGCCATCGCTGCCACCGCCTGCGAGAAGCCTGTCACCATCACGGGAGCGGAGTGCGTCAGCAAGTCCTACCCCAACTTCTGGGAAGATTATGTAAACCTTGGCGGGAAGATCCAACGGATCTGACTCGATCTAATCGGTTTACATAAAAAAGGAGGTCCCGCCATGAAGCTGATCATTCTTTTCGGCGCCGCCGCCGTGGGCAAGATGACGGTGGGGCAGGAGCTTTGCAAAATCACCCCCCTGCGGCTCTTCCACAATCACATGACCATCGAGCCCGTGCTGGAGGTCTTCGGTGAGTTCCACGCCCAGGCCATCCGCCGCCTCCGGGATGTCTTTTTCGAGGAATTCGCCGCCACTGACAACTACGGGATGGTCTTCACCTTCATGTGGGACTTTGACGACCCGGAGGACTGGGCGGGGGTGGCCGGGATCGCCGATATTTTCAAGCGCCGGGGGGCCGAGATCTACTATGTGGAGCTGGTGGCCGACCAGCAGATCCGGCTGGAGCGGAACAAAACGGAAAACCGGCTGGCTCACAAGCCCTCCAAGCGGGACTTGGTGGCTTCCGAGGCCCGGGTGCTGGCCGAGGATGCCAAGCACCGTTTGGCAAGCCGCCCCGGGGAGCTGCCCTTTGAAAACTACCTGAGGATCGACAACACCCACCTTTCCCCCGAGGCGGCAGCCCAACAGATCAAGGCCCATTTCGGCTTCGCCGACCCGGCACAATAAGTTTACATAATATTGAAAGAAGGCGAACAGGATGGAAAAACTAAAATTGATTTTACCCACCTTGTCCTACGCCGAACAGATCATGGACTACAAGGCTGAGATGTTTGCTGCCGACAGTTCCATGGACGGCTGCGGCCATCTGCGCCGTTGCGAGACCGCCGAGGAATGGATGGCCTACAACGCCAGCCTTTCTGATCCCGGCACCCTCCCGGAGGGTCGGGTGCTGTCCACCCAGTTCATTACCGTCCGGGAGTCGGACAATAAGCTGGTGGGGATGCTCCAGGTGCGGCATACCCTCAACGACTACCTGCGTCAATTCGGCGGGCACATCGGCTATTCCGTCCGGCCTTCGGAGCGGCGGAAGGGCTACGCCACCGAGCAGCTTCGTCAGGCCCTGACCTGGTGCAAGGAGGAATTAAAGCTGGACAAGGTGATGATCTCCTGCTATGACACCAACGAGCCCAGCCGCCGCACCATTCTGAAACATGGCGGGATCTACGAGGGGACATCTCTGGAACCCGATAGGGGCAAAAATCTGGAACGGTACTGGATTGACCTGTAAACGGTTTACATAATTTTGAACCGCTGGGCGCACGGAGGAGAGTGAGGAGGCAGACATGAAGGGATTTGTCAGGAAGGATACGCTCTTTTCCCTCTGCGGGCTGAACTGCGGCCTGTGCTCCATGCACTTGGGCGGCCACTGCCCCGGCTGCGGGGAGGGCAGCCAGAGCTGTAAGCCGGCCCGGTGCAGTCTGGAGCATGGCGGGCTGGAATACTGCTATCAGTGCGGGGAATATCCCTGCGAAAAGTATGAAAATGTAGATGATTTCGACTCCTTTATCACCCACAGGAACCGAAGAGCGGACATGGAGAAGGCCAAACGCATGGGGCCGAAGGCCTACCGGGCGGAGCAGGAGGAAAAGGTCAGGCTCCTGATGACCCTGCTGGAGGGGTACAACGACGGGCGGAAAAAGACCCTCTACTGTCTGGCGGTCAACCTTTTGGAGGTGGGCGAGCTGAAAGAGGCCATCGGGCAGGTGGAGAGGGCCGGGCTTTTGCCGGACAAAGAGCGGGCCGCCTGTATGGCGGAGGAACTCCACAGGATCGCGGAAGAAAAAGGCATTGAGCTGAAGCTGCGACGGAAAAAGTGATTTGCTTGGGTCGCTTCGCGCAGCGAAACGACTGGGTAGGTAATCTTTGATTACCACACATGTCGTTCGCCCAAGGGGCGAATGACGTTCCCATAGTAGGTTTACATAATTTTGGAGGTGCCCTATGAAATACACCATTTTCGGAGAGTCCCACGGCCCGGCCATCGGGGTGGTCTTAGAGGGAGTTCCCGCCGGGCTGGAGTTGGACCTGGAAGCCTTACAGGCCGAGATGGCCCGCCGGGCCCCGGGGAACAGTCCTCTGTCCACCGCCCGGAAGGAGGCAGATGAGGTTAACATAATATCAGGCCTCTTTGAGGGCAAGACCACCGGGGCACCCCTTGCCATGGTCATCCGGAACTCTAACCAGCACTCAGGGGACTACGACGCCTTACGCTATACCCCACGGCCCAGCCATGGGGATTACGCTGGGTTCATGGCCTCCAAGGGCTGTCAGGACCACCGGGGGGGCGGTCACTTCTCCGGCCGGCTCACCGCGCCCCTGGTGGCGGCGGGTGCCGTGGCCAAGCAGTTTTTGGCCCAACGTGGGGTGGAGGTGTATGCCCACATCAGCGGCATCTACGGCATTCTGGATGCAAGCTGGGAGGACCCGGCTGAACTGAAAACGGCGGCAGCAAAGCCCTTCCCTGTGCTGGACGACAGCAAGGGGGAGGAGATGAGGGAGGCCATTCTGGAGGCCAGGGAGGGCCAGGACAGCGTGGGCGGCTCCATCGAGTGCGCCGTGGTGGGCCTCCCCGCCGGGCTGGGGGCCCCCGACTTTGGCAAAAATGTGGAGGGCATCTTCTCCCAGTACCTCTTTGCCGTCCCCGCCGTGAAGGCGGTGGCTTTTGGGGCCGGGGTTGGCTTTTCCTATATGCGGGGCACCGAGGCCAACGATCCCTTCGAGGTAAAGGACGGGAAAGTGACCACCAAGACCAATAACGCCGGGGGCATTAACGGCGGTATTACCAACGGTATGCCTGTGGTGTTTGAGGTCACGATGCGGCCCACCCCCTCCATCGGCCTGCCCCAGGAGAGCGTGGACCTCCGCACCGGGGAGGAAGTGGAGATCGAGATCACCGGCCGCCACGACCCCTGCATCGTTCCCCGGGCGGTGCCCGTCATCGAAGCCGCCGCAGCCCTTGCTGCCTGTGAGGTGCTGGGGATTTAAAAAAAGGAGAAAAATCATGCTGATCGTTATATTTGGAGAAAGCTGCACCGGGAAATCCACCCTGGCGGAACAGGTGAAGGAACGCCTGGGGGGCGAGGTGTGTACCGGAAAGGATTACCTGCGCCTGGCCAAGAGTGAGGCAGAGGCCAAGACCCTGTTTCAGGAGAAGATGGCCCGGGCCGTGACGGGGGAAAACCTGATCTGGGTCATTGCGGAGAAGGAGCACCTGGCTCTGGTACCCGATGGGGCCGTCCGGGTGCTGGTCACGGCGGAGCTGGAGACCATCCAGGCCCGGTTTGCCAAGCGTATGGGCGGGCAGCTTCCGCCCCCGGTGGCGGCCATGCTGGAGAAAAAGCACGGCTGTTTTGACGGGGAACCCCATGAGTTTCATGTCATATCGGAGGAAACCGATGTGGAGAAGATCTGTCAAGTGCCGGGGAGTCTGCCTGAGAAAATGTAGGGACCGTCCTCCCGGACGGTCCGCGGACCGCCGGGGACGGCGGTCCCTACAGATATTTACCCTGATGGATAGGAGCTGAACCTTATGTCCCAATTAGACGAATACCGCGCCCGGATCGACGCCATTGACGCCCAGCTTTCTCAGCTCTTCCTGGAGCGGATGGAAGTGACCGGGAAGGTGGGGGAATATAAAAAATCCCAGGGTATCCCGGTGCTGGACGCCCAGCGGGAAAAGCAGGTCATCGCCGCCAAGACCGCCCTCACCGATGACCCGGCGGCCAAGGCCGACCTGGCCGCCCTCTATGAGTCCATCATGGCCATCTCCCGCCGCCAGCAGCGGAAGCTGGTGCGGGAGGGGAGTGAGGACACGGGCTACGCCCGGTGGCTCAAAGCCGTGGAGGGGAAGCGGCAGCCGGTGGAGGCCCCCCGGGTGGTCTACCAGGGGGAGCCGGGGTGCTACTCCGAGGAGGCCGCCGCAGGCTTCTTCGGGGAGGAGGTCGTCTCCCGGGGCCTTCCCTGGTTCAACGATGTGTTCGCCGCTCTGGAAAAGGGGGAGGCCGACTACGCCATGCTCCCCATCGAGAACTCCTCCACCGGGTCCATCCGGCAGGTCTACGACCTGCTCTCCCAGTACGACTTCTCTTTAGTGGGGGAGTGGCAGGTGAAGGTGGAGCACTGTCTGGCCGCCCTGCCGGGGGTGAAATTGGAGGACATCCAAACGGTCTACTCCCATGAGCAGGGGCTCATGCAGTGCGACAAGTTTTTGGACGCCCACCGGGACTGGAGGCGGGTGCCTGTGCTGGACACCGCCGGTTCGGCCAAGCAGGTGGGGGAGACCAGGGACCCCGCCGCCGCGGCCATCTGCTCCCGCCGGGCGGCCAGGCTCTACGGCCTGGAAGAACTGGCCTTCCCCATCAACCACAATACCGCCAATGTGACCCGGTTCGTGGCGGTCTCCCCCAAGCTGGAGCTGCGAGCGGGGCGGGACAAGATCTCGGCCATCTTCTCCCTGCCCCACCAGTCGGGCTCTCTTCACGAGATCCTGACCATCTTCGCCGTCCAGGGACTCAACCTCCAGAAGTTAGAGTCCCGCCCCATTCCCGGCCGGGGCTGGGAGTACCTCTTCTTCCTGGACTTCACCGGGGATCTTACCGCTCCCGGCATGGACGG
>JAGBDQ010000206.1 GCA_017937415.1 Oscillospiraceae bacterium | reverse complement strand
TACGCTGGGCTCTATGACGGCGAGGTCTATCGCGCCGGTCCGCTGAAGCCTGCCGATAGGAAGCCTGTTCTCTATACCGGCAAGGTACCCGAGGTGATCGGGGAGGGGATCCTCTACACCAAGGTGCAGGAGGAGCTTCCGGTACAGTCCGCCGTAAAGCACGGGGATGTGACCATTCTGGATTTTGGCCAGAATTTTGCCGGTTTTATCGAGATCGATCCCACATTTATGAAGGGCGATCACCTGAAGCTGCGCCACGGGGAGATCCTGAACGCCGACGGCAGCCTTTATACCACCAACCTCCGGAAGGCCAAGGCGGAGCTGGTGTACTACAAGGGAGAGGAAACCGGGAAATACCGCCCCAGGTTCACCTTCATGGGCTTCCGATACGCTGAGCTTTCCGGGGTCGACTATGTTCCCGGTCTGCTCACCGCCTATGCCATTCACAGTGATATGAAGCGCACCGGCTTCTTCACCTGCGGTAACAAGAAGGTGGAGCAGCTCTACCGCAACCAGGTGTGGGGCCAGCGGAGCAACTATCTGGAGGTCCCCACGGACTGCCCACAGCGGGACGAGCGGATGGGCTACACCGGTGACGGCCATGTGTTTGCCTGGACGGGAGCTTTCAACTACGATACCGAGGCGTTTCTGGCCAAATTTCTCAAGGATATCCGCTACACCCAGATGGACAACACCGAGGGCTATGTGGCCCCTGTGGTGCCTGCCCGGGGCCCGGAAGGCGTGGGCTTTATGTCCATGCTGGGCTGGGGCAATGCGGTGACCATTTTGCCCTGGATGATGTGGAGACAGTTCGGTTCCACCCGTTATCTGGAGGAGCAGTATGAGAGTATGAAAACCCATGTAGAATGCGAGCTTCGGCACATGGGAAAGGGCCTGATGGGGAAAAAGGACCTGTGGGTCGGGCCCAGTCTGGGGGATTGGCTGGCTCCCGGCAAAGATGTAAAGTACATGGCGCTGCACAATGGCCCGGTGTCCAATGCCTTTCTCGTCAATGATCTCCGCATTATGGCTGAAACCGCCCAAATGCTGGGGAAAACGGAGGACCGGGACAGATACGCTGCGCAGCTGGAAAAGACCCGGAGCGCCTATTTGAAGGCGTTTGTCAAGAAAAATGGCTCCATGAAGGACGATTACCAGGGAGCCTATGTGATGGCCCTTCAGATGGTGATCCCAGAGGGAGAGCTTTGGAATGCCTGCTTTACAAAACTGGTGGAAAAGCTCCGCACTGAGGGAATGCAGACCGGCTTCTTTGCCACCGAACATTTGCTGCCTCTGCTGGCCGACCACGGGGAGGAAAAGCTGGCCTTTGATCTGCTGCTCAACGAACAGTGCCCCGGCTGGCTCTATCAGGTCGGCTGCGGCGCTACCACCACCTGGGAGCGCTGGGATGCCCTTCGCCCGGATGGAACGGTAAACGAGACCAAAATGTCCGATGACAACATGGTTTCCTTCAATCACTACTCCTTCGGCAGCGTAGGGGAATTTTACTATCGGTACATTCTGGGAATACAGCCTCTGGAGCCTGGCTATGCCAAGATTGCATTACGGCCATTCATCGACTCGCGGCTGGGCTGTGTGGAGGGCAGCTATCTCAGCCGCCACGGAGAGATCAAGTCGGCCTGGAAGGTCGAAGGAGACTCTGTGACGCTTCAGATCGCTGTCCCCGTGCCCGCAGTACTGACCCTCCCGGATGACACTGTCCAAGAGCTGGAACCGGGCAGCTATACCTTTGAGCAGCATCTGCTGAAGCGGTGATTGCGGACAGGAGTAGCCATGAAATACTATTTAGCCATCGACATTGGGGCCTCCAGCGGCCGGCATATTGTGGGCTGGAAGGAAGACGGGGAAATCAAGACCGAGGAGGTCTACCGCTTCCCCAACGGCATGACGGAGCGGGACGGCCACCTCACTTGGGACATGGAGGCCCTTCTCTCCCATGTAAAGGCAGGCATTGATCTGGCCCTGGAGAGGTTCCCGGACCTGGTGAGCCTGTCCATCGACACCTGGGGCTGTGACTATGTGCTCCTCCGGGGGGATCAGGAGGTCTGGCCCTGCTATGCCTACCGGGATCATAGAACGGTGGGAATTGTCCCAGAGTTGCACAAATTGATACAACCGGAGGAATTATACCGCCGCACCGGCTGCCAGTTCCAGAGCTTTAACACCATCTACCAGCTCTACGCGGATAAATTGGCCGGGAGGCTGGAGGGGGTCACGGACTTTCTCATGGCACCGGAATACCTCATGTGGAAGCTTACCGGGGTGAAGGCCAAGGAGTACACCAATGCCACTACTACGGGCCTTGTAAACGCCAACACAGGGGAATTTGACCGCAGCCTGCTGAAGCGTTTGGGTCTACCCACCGCTCTATTCCCCTGGCTTTGGAAGCCGGGAAAAGAGCTGGGGGAGTATAAGAGCATCAAGGTCATGCTCTGCGCCACCCACGACACCGCCTCGGCGGTAGAGGGGATCCCCATGGATGGGAACCAGCCTTACATCTCCTCCGGGACCTGGTCCCTCCTTGGGGTGAAAACCGAGCAGCCCATCACAGGCGAAAAAAGCCGCTCCGGGAACTGGTCCAACGAGGGCGGCGTGGGCTATAACCGCTACCAGAAGAACATTATGGGCATGTGGCTCCCCAACGAACTCCGCCGGGAGCTCTGCCCGGAGAAGCCTTTTCCGGAGATCGTGGACGAGACAGAGGCCAGCAAATTCAATGAGATCGTAGACGCCAACGCCCCAGCGTTTCTGGCCCCGGAGAGCATGAAAGGGGCCTTTGATAAAGCCTTGAAGGTCAAGCCCCAGACCGTGGGAGATTACTTCCGCTGCGCTTACCGCTCCTTAGCCGAGAGCTACCGCAAGGCCATCCTGGAGCTGGAGGAGAACACGGGAAAAACCTATGAGAAACTCTACATCGTAGGCGGCGGGGCAAAAAATGCTTTTCTCAATCGTCTGACTCAGGAGGCCACAGGTAAGGAAGTTATCGCATTGCCCATCGAGGCCACGGCCTTGGGTAATCTGAAAATTCAAATGGAGCATTCTTTTTCTTGAAAGAAAAAGAAGCAAAAAGAACTTCAATTCGTCACAAAAGTATTACTTATTTCTGAGTTTTCGCCCGGTCACGGAATGCCGGAATAGATAGGATAGGAGGAGTTTATTGTGAGTTACACGGACGCAAAAGCGAAATACGCCGCTTATGGGGTGGACACGGACGCCGCCCTGGAGAAGCTGAAGACCATCCCGGTCTCTCTCCACTGCTGGCAGGGGGACGATGTGCGGGGCTTTGACACCGACCCATCCAAACCCCTCACCGGAGGTATCCAGACCACAGGAAACTACCCCGGCCGGGCGAGAACACCGGAGGAGTTGATGGCCGACATCGACCAGGTGCTGAAGCTCTGCCCCGGCAGGAAGAAGCTAAATCTCCACGCCTCCTACGCCATCTTTGAGGAGGGCGAGTGGGCCGACCGGGACAAGTTAGAGCCCAAGCACTTCAAAAGGTGGGTGGACTTCTGCAAGGAGCGTGGCCTGGGCTGCGACTTCAACCCCACTTTTTTCTCCCACCCCAAATGCGATCCCCTTACTTTGAGTAGCCCTGACCCGGACACCCGGAAGTTCTGGATCGACCACGGGAAAGCCTGCATCCGCATCTCTTCCTATCTGGCCCAGGAGCTGGGCCAGCCCTGCGTGATGAACATCTGGACCGGGGACGGCTTCAAGGACGTTCCCGGCGACCGGATAGGCCCCAGGGCGCGATACCGTGCCAGTATTGACGAGATCCTGTCTGAGTCCTACGACTTCAAGCTGGTGAAGCCCTGTAGTGAGAGCAAGGTCTTTGGAATCGGGGTG
>JAGBDQ010000205.1 GCA_017937415.1 Oscillospiraceae bacterium | reverse complement strand
GGCATAAATGCGCTCAGTGGGCATATAGATGTGTTGGACAGCCGCAGGGACCGGCTGACCGTGCTCACCCCCCACCGGCGGGAATTTATCCGGCTGGGCGTTGAGCTGGAAGGGGTAGACCAGGTACAGGCGGCCCGTGATTTTGCCCTTGAACATGGCTGTGTGCTGGTGCTGAAAGGACACAGGACAGTGACCGCCCTGCCCGATGGGCGGTGCTTTGTCAACACCACCGGCAACCCGGGCATGGCCACAGGAGGCAGCGGGGACGTCCTTGCCGGAATGATCTGTTCCTTGCTGGGGCAGGGATTGCCGCCGGAGCAGGCGGTACCCTGGGCGGTCTGTCTCCACGGTCAGGCCGGAGACTTGGCGGCCGAGGAACAGGGAGAGTATGGTATGACACCGCTCGACCTTGTAACGAAGATCCCCTTGACACTGAAAAGATTTTAAAAAGGAGGAGCGCAGGTGAGGAAGCGGATCTCTGCACTGATGATACTCCTTGCCAGCCTGCTGACGGCCTGCGCCAGCGGGCAAAGGGAGCCTGAGGAGCTTTTACAGCAGATCCGGGGCCAATATCTGAAGCTGACGGCCTGTGGTGGACATGGAGAGATCACGGCGGACTATGGGCAGCGGGTCTACGCCTATGGATTTGATTTTAGGTGGGAGAAAGAAGGGGAGACGCAGTTGACTCTCACTGCGCCGGAAAATGTGGCTGGAGCGGTAGCTCATATTTCGGCGGGGGAAACTGCGTTGGAGTTTGATGGTGTTATGCTGGAGACGGGAGCGCTTGATAGCGCCGGACTGACCCCCATTGACGTTATCCCGGCGCTGTTGACCTATGCCCGGGAAGGCTTTGTGTCTTCCTGCGCCGTAGAAGGAGATGAGGAGGCGCAGACGATCCATATTCTGTGCTCAGATCCGGAAAAGCAGCCGGGACAGGGAGTGGAGGCCGATCTGTGGTTCGACAGGGAAACCTTTGCTCTCGTTCGTGGGGAGATCAGCTCCGCTGGAGTGACCGTGATCCAGTGTGAGATAACAGACTTTACGGCCACCGTTCCAAGTGATGATAAGCCAGCAGAGTAACACCAGCAAGCCGTCGGAAAGCTGTTTCCGGCGGCTTGCCGGCGCTTTGACTGGAAAATGGAATCCCTTGACCTTTGACCTGGATTGGGCTACAATAATAAAAAACCACGAAAGAGGGAATCAATGTGGAGAAGGATCGTCGCCGTACATGGGCAGAGATCGATCTGTCGGCCCTGAAGCACAACTATGCCGCCCTTCGCGCAATGCTGCCCGCCGGGTGTAAGCTTTTGGCACCGGTCAAGGCAGACGGGTATGGGCACGGCGCGGTGGCTGTGGCCAAATGCCTGGAGAAGTTGGGGATCGACTACCTTGCGGTGGCCTATTTGGATGAGGCGGTCGAGCTTCGCCAGGCCGGAGTTGAGACGCCTATTTTGATCCTGGGCCGCACTGATCCCTGTTGGACGGAGGAGCTTCTGCAATACAACATTACCCAAGCGGTTTGCTGCTGGGAGGACGCAAAAGCCTATTCTGAAGCGGTGCTTTCCTTGGGGGGAAGGCTGAAGATCCATATCAAGGCGGACACGGGAATGACCCGACTGGGTCTCTTGTGCGATGCTTTGGGTATGGAGGGTACCATAGAGGCCATAGAAAAAATCAGGGCGTTTGAAGGGTTGGACTGCGAAGGTATTTTTACCCATTTTGCTGCGGCTGAAAACAACGAAGCATATACCATGCTCCAGTTTACCAGGTTCCTGGATCTTCTGGACCGGCTGGAGGAGAAGGGTCTTATATTTGAAATTCGTCATTGCGCCGCCAGCGCTGCTGTGTTAAACTATCCCTGTACCTGCCTCGACATGGTTCGACCGGGAATTGCTTTGTACGGGCATTATCCAGATCCTACATGGGAGGAAGCGGATGAGGTCAGGCTCCGGCCCATGATGACACTGAAAACCAGAGTCACAGCGGTCAAGACTGTTCCGGAGGGAACGGCGGTAAGCTATGGCTGCACCTGTGTGCTGGAGCGGGAAAGCCGGCTGGCGGTCCTGGGCATTGGTTACGGAGACGGTTTGCCCCGAAGATGTGCAGAGGGCCTTCAGGTCTGGATGGGAGAGGGCTACGCCCCTGTTGTGGGGCGGATCTGTATGGATCTATGTATGGTGGACGTAACTGACCTGCCCGGCGTTCGTGTGGGGGATGAGGTAGAAATTTTTGGCCCGCATATTCCGGCGGAGCATGTGGCAGACAAGGCCGGGACCATTCAATATGAGATTCTTTGCGGCGTGAGCAAGCGGGTGCCAAGGCTCTATCTGGAGTGAACCCTTTTGAGAAGGGAAGCGTAAAATGGACCGGGGAGGATATTGCCGGCCGGCGGGGAGAACCTGCGTTCCGCTCTATTTTGCAGTGGGATAGGGTATAATTTCTTCCGCCCCGTGGGAAAATCATAGTGGCCGTTATCACCGGATCTTCACCTGTGACAGCGGTAACTTTGAACCGCGGAGAGTGAGCCATTGTGGACAGCAGTGTGAAACGTGGAGATATTTTCTACGCCGATTTGAGTCCAGTGGTCGGCAGTGAACAGGGAGGGGTGCGGCCTGTACTCATTATTCAGAATGATACAGGAAACCGCCACAGCCCAACGGTCATTGCCGCTGCCATCACATCACAAACAGCCAAGGCTCGTCTACCGACCCACATTGACCTTTCTGCCAACACCTATGGCCTGCCCAAGGATTCGGTGGTCCTTTTGGAGCAGATCCGGACATTGGACAAGAAACGGCTGAGAGAGTACATGGGCCGGCTGGATGAGGAACAGATGCAGAAGGTGGACGGTGCCATTGCGGTGAGCTTTGGCCTGCGCCCCCGGCAGTTAGTATAACATGGCGGCGCGGCGGGCCGGAAGGCTCGGCCCGTCCCGCCGGAAAATGATACATACATAGTCCAGTGGTATGAAGTCAAGGGGTGATTAAAGAAAAATCATGGAAAAAGTAAGAGGAAAAGCACAGCGAAGCAGGAAAAAGGCAACACCAACCCAAGCCCTACCCGCAGAATTTCCATGAATTTCCAGACAGGGCCTGTTCGTCGGAGCGGTGAGTGGCAGCTCAACCCTCCGGCGGTCTATACAGGCGGTCGTCTTTCAGCAGTCGAAAGACGAGACGAACCAGTTTTCTGGCAGTTAAGGCGAGTGCGCGTTTGTGCTGGTGCTTGTTGACCTCTTTGAACTTGAGGTCGTAGTAGCGCCGGAACTCGGAGTCGCATCTTCTCACAGAGTTGGCGGCTTCCAGCAGGTAGTAGCGGAGGAAACGGTTTCCGGACTTGATGAGCTTTCTGTCCTGGGCTTCAAATTCCGAGGATTGGTGCTGAGACCAAACAAGGCCGGCGAACTTGGCCACGGATGCTTGAGATTGAAAACGGTTGATGTCGCCAATCTCGGCGATGATCCCGGCAGAGTAGACCTTACCGATGCCTGGAATGGAAGTCAGGGTGTTGGGGATGATCTCAAACTGCTGCTCAATGGCCTTGTCCAGCACCTTGATCTGACTGTCCAGAGCCCGCATAGCGGCAATGGATACCGCCATGACTTGGTTTAAAGAGTCGTTGACGGTCTTAGGCAGGCGGTAGGAACCTCTGGCTGCTGCCTGTACAGCTTTGGCGGTGGCTTCCGGGTCGGAGAAACGGCCCCGTCCGGCTTTGATGATGAAGTCTGTCAGTTCATCCAGACTGATACGGGCCAGGTCATCCGCAGTATCAAAGTGTTCCATAAGGGCTAAGGTGGTGGCGCTGGTGTTTGGTATGTCCTTGTCTTGGGCCAAACCAGAGCATTTCAAAAACAAATAGTTCGCAAACCGCTGTTTTTCCCGGGTCAATTCCTGAACAGCGTAGAATCTGGCTCTGGTCAGCGTCTGAAGGGCTTTGTAGCGATAATCGTCCATGTAGACCTCCTTGCCGGTGCGTCCAAATCGGAGCTTGTCGGCGATCACAAAGGCGTCCACACTGTCGTTCTTGGGCAGCTCTGGATAGGACTCTTTGAACTTGCTGATCAGTTTGGGGTTAAGCACATGGATCTTCCGAGGATACTGGCCCAGCTTTCCGTCCTCACGCAGAGCATAGACCAGACTGTCCCCATAGATGGAAGTGGCTTCCATACCGATCACCACGCCCGCCAAGCCCTGGGACTGGATCGCCGACACGATCCTCTCTGCCAACATTTTAGCACCACCGGGGTTGTTTTGCATCTGAAAACTGCTGTGCTTTTCGCCGTCCGGTCTCATCAAGTACACTGCGTTGTTTTTGCTTCCTACGTCAATGCCAACGAATAGTTGATTCACGTTTTTCACCTCCCCCGTGTTGGGATTTCAGGTCAGCAGGCTTTGAGATACCCATGATAACCGGAGCATCAGCAACCTCGCGTATCAGAATCATTCCGGAGCGGGCCAATGCGATAGCCCCCACTGCTATAAGGGCGGCCCGCCTCCGGCAAACAGCCAGTGAGTTGGCAGCTAACTTCCGGCTCAGGGGGACTGACTGTCAGAGTAGCAGCCTTGCGGCTCTACGGGAGGAAAGAGAACTTGTCCCTGCTGTCCTACAGCTATTGTATCACGGGCATCTCATAGCCCACTGATACCCGAAATCTATTAACTTGAATCTTATTATACGAGGAGGAAATGCGATGAAGGAGAACACCTGGTTCAAACGGCTTGCCAGTATTTTTTTGATTGCAGGGACGCTGGCGGGAGTTGCTATTGCCGTGGGAGATGCCGGTTCTCAGGCCAACCCGCTGGTCACCTTGGACTATCTGAATAAGGTGGTAGAGGAGCTTACCGCCGCGGTTGATGAAAAAATCAAGGCGAAGGCCGATGAGATGCTTGGTCAAATGGGTGATGCTGGCAGTACCTTTGCAGCGGTCACGGTGGAGGATGGGATGGACCTATATCTTGCCTCCGGCAGCCAGGTGATCCTTCGGTCAGGTACCGCCTCCTCCACCGGAGGGATTCTGGATGCCACTGCGGGAGAGATCGTCTCTGGTGGTATGAAGGAAAATCGGATCTACATAGCGATGGGAGAGGACCACAAGCTTTCAGTCACCGGGACGGTGGTTTTCCTGGTCCTGGGTGGATATACGATCCGGTAAGAGGCAACAAGAAAACCGGGAGCTGTCAAAGGACAGTTCCCGGTTTTCTTGTTACAGGATCGCGATCACTCGGTACATCATCAAATAATGACATATGCTTCCGGCAAGTATAAACAAATGGAAGATCTCATGACAGCCAAAATGTGGATTGGTTTTTCCCGGCCATTTTACAGCATAGAGAATACCGCCTGTGGTGTAGAGAACCCCGCCAAGAATGAGCCACAGGAATCCTTCGGCGGGAAGAGTTTTGGATAGCGGATAGAGGGCGATCAGCGCCAGCCAGCCCATCACCAGATAGACCCCTGAGGTAAGCCAGCGGGGGGAGTTGATCCAGAGGAGAGACAGGCCGCAGGAGGCGGCGGCCATCGCCCAGATCACGCTTAAGATGACCCACCCCCAAAGTCCCTCATTCCGGAGGCAGATAAGACAGATGGGGGTGTAACTCCCCGCGATCAGCAGAGCGATAGAGCAGTGGTCGTACTTCCTTAAGGCGAGTCGTCCGGAGACTGAGACGTTCAGTGAATGATACAATGTGCTTGCCGTATAAAGACAGATCATTGAAAGTCCGTAGATCAAAAGGGAAACCATATGCCAAAGGTCCTGTCCATAGGCAAGCGAGCGACGTACCAGAAGGGCAGTTCCGGGGACGGCAAGAAAGATACCAACTCCGTGGGTGACGGCGGACCAGGCGCGTAAACCGTCATAGGGATCCCGGCCCTGCTCTCCTTTCGCGCTTCTCCAGCCGCCTTTTTGAGCAAAAGAGGGGAGAGGGCTTACTGTACGGGAAGGGGAATAATCCATAGTTTCACCTTATTTCCTGCTTGATGACAGTATCATATCACAAGGTCGAGATAAAATCAACAGAATCCCATAATATAATTATTAAAATTATATTATGGGTGATGATCAACTCTTGGCCTTTGGCTTACAGATAAGGGCAACCAGATAACCAAAGAAAATGGAGGCAGTGATCCCAGCGGCGGCTGAGGTAACTCCGCCGCTGAGGGCTCCCAGAAAGCCGTGCTCCGCCACGGCTGTTTTGACCCCTTTGGCCAGAAGAAAGCCAAAACCGGTGAGGGGGACTGTGGCTCCGGCGCCACCAAAGTCAGCAATATACTGATATACCCCCAGTCCGCCTAAGATGACGCCGCTGACCACGTAAGCCACAAGGATGCGGGCGGGAGTCAGCGGGGTTTTATCGATGAGAAGCTGGCCGATAAGGCATAGGATCCCGCCGCAGAGAAAGGCTTTGATGCATTCCATAAATAGTTCCATAGTAAGCTCCTTTATTTGGAATTAGAGATTGCCACAGCATGGCAGATACAGGGAATGGATTCGCCTTGCTGCGTGGAGGTGGGGGAGAGAAGCGCGCCGGTGGGGCAGAAGAGAATATTGTTCCAACGTCCTTCGCGCATTCCATTCAGGAGATACCCGGTGAGCACGGTTGCCGAGCAGCCGCAGCCCGAACCTCCACAGTGGGTATCTTGCGCCTTGGGATCAAAGATCAAGGTGCCGCAGTCATCGTAGTTGGTCAGTTCCATACCGTCCTGCAGAAAGAAGTCCAGAACGACCTCTTTACCCAGGGCCCCAAGGTCTCCGGTAACGATCAAGTCGTAGAAGGAGGGCTGGCGGCAGGTGTCCCGAAAATGGGCGCTCAAGGTATCGTAAGCCGCCGGGGCCATGGCTGCCCCCATGTTGTTGGCATCTTTGATGCCCTTGTCGATCACCTTACCTGTAGTGATGTGGGTCACATAAGGACCGGGGCCCTCTTTGGCCAGGATCACGGCTCCCGAACCGGTCACGGTCCACTGGGCGGTGGGGGTCCGCTGACTTCCATATTCCAGCGGAGTGCGGTATTGCCGCTCGGCGGAACAGAAATGGGAGGAGGTCACGGCACCGGCAAATTGAGCGAAGCCGCCATCGATAGACATGGCCGCAAGGGACAGGCTCTCCCCCATGGTGGAACAGGCCCCATAAAGGCCGAAGAATGGGACCTGCTGTCCTCGGGCGGCAAAGCCGGAGCCGATGCACTGATTGAGAAGATCTCCAGCGAACAGGTAGTCCAGATTGGAAATGGCCTGTCCCGCCTTGTCCAGGGCGGTATTGAGGGCCATCTTTTGCATAGCGGTCTCGGCTTTTTCCCAGGTCTTTTCCCCAAAGGTGTCGTCCTGTTCAATGTGGTCAAAGCTGCTGGCGAGGGGGCCTTCCCCCTCTTTTTTTCCTACAACATTGGCATGGCCGATGATAGCGGGAGGGTTGGCGAGGGCTACGGTCTGACTGCCCAGCTTTTTGGTTGGCATAAAATATCACCCAAGCTTTCTATAAATTTGGCTTTGCCTCATAGGTGTGATGTTCTTCTCCATAGGGCGAAGCAATGGCTCACGCGAAAATAGTGTGAGCAAATGGGCGGAAATTAATCGCCCAACGAGGAATTTTTCGTCGTTTGGGCCGTTTACAGAGCGGTCAAGCTGTGGTAAACTAAGACTACTGAGAGGTGAGGAAAATGATCCGCAAGGCAGTGCTGACGGATCTTCCTGTTCTTTTTCAAATCGCAAAAATCGCAAGGAATTATATGTGTTGTTCTGGAAATCCAACTCAATGGGGAGATCAGTATCCCGATGTGTATTTGCGTGAGGACATCGAAGCGGGACAGCTTTATGTATTTACGGATGACGCAGGAAAGGTCCACGCTTTTTTTGCCTTTATACTGGGCGAAGATCCCAGTTACGGCCATATTGAGGGCAAATGGTTGGACGACGAACCCTATGGAACCATCCATCGTATTGCATCCGATGGAAAGATCAAAGGCGTTTTCGGACAATGCCTGAGCTTCTGTCGAAACATCTGTCCCAACATTCGAGCGGATACCCACGAAAATAACAAAACCATGCGTCATCTCTTGGAAAAATACGGCTTTGTCCTGTGCGGGACGGTAAACCTGGACAAGCAGGAGGGAGACACTTTGCGGGTAGCCTATCAGTATGAGGGTCTACCCTCGAAAAAGGAGTGAAATATAGTACTATGGAAGAACCCAAACGCACATTAGCCTATCTATGCCCAAAGTGTAAACAAAGCGTTGTGGTTGAAATGAGTGAATTTCGCCTGGCGGCCGCTTCCAGCAAACTGCCCTGCCCCTGCGGCGGTTCGGCGCTCTTGGTGGAGATGGAGGCGGACCATGCGGACCTGACGGTGCCCTGTCTCTATTGCGGGGAGGATCATCATATCCGCTGCTCGGCTCACGCTTTTCTTCATGAGAAGGCGCTGGCGTTTTCGTGTAAAGCGACTGGCCTTGACTGCCTATATGTAGGAGAGGAAGAGCCTGTCTTCCGTGCGCTCCGCCGACTGGAGGAGGCCACCGCAGATATGGACGAGACAGACAAGGAGAAGTCATTCCTTAATGAGGCAATTATGACCGAAGTCTTGGGAGAACTGAAGGACATTGCGGCTCGGGGTGGGATCTCCTGCCGCTGCGGCTCCAAGGAGTACAAAGTGAAGGTCAACTTCAGCTCGGTGGAGCTGGAATGTGGACAGTGCGGGGCCCGTCTGCGGCTCCCTGCCGCTACGGGAGAGGATTTGGAAGACCTGTGCTGTCACTGCACCCTTTTGATTGGCGGAAAGGAGAGCTGTTGATGGGTGTTTTTTATGAGGACACCTATCTGGTGGACTCCAGAGATATTGACCTGTTCGGTCATTGCCGTCCTTCCGCGGTGCTCGGATTTTTGCAGGAGGCGGCCACGCAGGCCGCCGGAGCTCTTCATGTTTCCAGGGAAGAGATGGTCCGGCAGTACAATGCGTTCTGGATGCTCTCCCGTATTCGTTATGAACTATACCGTCCCCTGCGGTGTGGGGAGCGATTGACAGTAAAAACCTGGCATCGGGGCGGCAAATCGGCTCTGATGTATCGGGAATTCGCCATGTCAGTAGGGGAGATCCCTGTGGGACAAGCGGTTTCTATCTGGGTACTTGCCGACTTGGACACCCACAAGCTGCTGCATCTTTCTGGTGTTACGCAATTTGAGGGGACGGACGGCGGAGAGTTGTGCAGGGGGGATGTCCTTCGGAAGCCTCGATTTTCTCAGAACATGGTCCTTATGGAGCGGAGGAAGATGCACTACTCTGATACTGACATCAACGGTCATGTGAACAATGGGAGGTATGCTGATTTTGCCTGTGACGCCCTGTCTCTGGAGAAACGGGAGAAAGAACGGTTTGTTTCCGCGCTTCAACTGGGGTATTTGGCGGAGTGTATGCCCGGGGAGGAGATCTCTCTGCTCACGGGGCAGGAAGGACAGGAACATCTGGTCCTGGGAAAGGGACCGGAGGAAAAAGAACGTTTTCAGGCAATTTTGACCCTTGACAAGTTGGCAGAAGAAGCTTAAAATAGATAAAATTTTATATAGAAAGAAGGAGAAGTAAATGGTTAATTTGGACGCCACCCAGAAGTTCGTCAAGCAGGGTCTTACTTTTGATGATGTTCTGCTGATCCCCGCGGCCAGCGCGGTTCTGCCCGGGGAGACCGATCTTCACACCCAGTTGACCAAAAAGATCCGTCTAAACATTCCTCTGATGAGCGCCGCCATGGACACGGTGACTGAGTCCCAGATGGCCATTGCCATTGCCCGGGAGGGCGGTATCGGCATTATCCATAAGAATATGTCCATCGGTCAGCAGGCCGAGCAGGTAGACATGGTCAAGCGCAGTGAAAATGGTGTGATCACCAACCCCTTCTTCCTGGCTCCCGGTCATACCCTTCAGGAGGCCGAGGATCTGATGGCAAAATACCGGATCTCCGGTGTGCCCATTTGTGACAATGGCAAGCTTATAGGTATTATTACCAACCGGGACATGAAGTTCGAGACTGATATGAGCAAGCTGATTGACAATGTGATGACCAAGGATAACCTGGTCACGGCGCCGGAGGGGACTACCCTGGAAGAGGCCCGGGACATCCTGCGTCAGCATAAGATCGAAAAGCTTCCCATTGTTGATGCGGATTTCCGGCTCAAGGGCCTTATTACCATCAAGGATATTGAAAAGGCGCAGGTTTATCCCAATTCAGCCCGTGACGAGAAGGGGCGCCTTCTCGTGGGAGCCGCCATTGGCATCACTGGGGATATGCTGGACCGTGTCCATGCGCTGGTAGATGCCGGTGCTGATGTGCTGGTGCTGGATTCTGCCCATGGGCAGAATATCAATGTGATCGAAGCGGTTCGCCGGGTGAAGGCCCTTTATCCCGATGTGCAGCTGATTGCCGGCAATGTAGCTAACGCTGAGGGGACCCGTGCCCTGATCGAGGCCGGTGCGGACTGTGTGAAGGTGGGCATTGGCCCCGGCTCCATCTGTACCACCCGTGTGGTGGCCGGAATCGGCGTTCCCCAGATCACCGCCATCTATGACGCAGCCTGCGTAGCCAGGGAGTATGGGGTGCCCATCATTGCCGACGGCGGCGTGAAGTATTCGGGTGATATTGTCAAGGCCCTGGCCGCCGGCGGTGACGTGGTCATGCTTGGTTCGCTGTTGGCCGGATGCGAGGAGTCTCCTGGTGATACCGAGGTGTTCCAGGGCCGTCAGTTCAAGGTATATCGCGGTATGGGCTCTCTGGGTGCCATGCCCAAGGGCTCCAAGGACCGGTATTTCCAGACCGAGAGCAAGAAGTTTGTGCCTGAAGGCGTGGAAGGCCGGGTGCCTTACAAGGGATTGACTTCCGACACCATCTATCAGCTGGTGGGCGGTCTGCGGGCCGGCATGGGTTATACCGGCTGCGCCAACATTGGTGAGCTTCAGGAGAAGGCCCAGTTCATTCAGATCACTGCCGCAGGCCTGCGGGAGTCTCATCCTCACGATATTTATATCACAAAGGAGGCTCCCAACTATACGGTGAGCCCCCAGTGATTCCTTAAATTTTTGAATACACATCAATATGGGCCGCACCTTTCAAAGGCGCGGCCCATATCTTGTATTTGGGGCTTGCAATTTTCCGGGAAATAAGTTACAATACGGTTACAATCTGTAAAGGAGTGGTTACAGTTGAAAAACCGGATCACCAGTCTGCTATTGGCGATTGCTTTGTCGGCAAGCCTGATCCTTCCGGTCCATGGCGCGGAGGAGATCCCCACGGCAGAGGCGACTTTGGACGGAGAGAGTATGGACGTGGAAGCCTTTCTCTATGATGGCGTTTCTTATTTTCCGCTGGAGGAAACGCTGAAGCTCCTTTGCCCAGATACCGAGGTCCTTTGCGAAGCGGGTGTCTATACCGCCAAGGGTGAGAGCTTTACAATGACGGTAGAAAAGGGAAAGACTTATTTGGAGATCAACGGCCGGTATCTCTATGTGCCCGGGGGTTTTAAGGTTAGGGAGGAAGATGGAATGATCATGGTACCTGCCCGAATTTTGGGACAGGCTATGGGCCTTCAAGTGGATTGGAAAAAGAAAGTAGTGATATTCACCACAGTGGGAGGGCCCTTGCAGGAGGCAGATAAGCCTTATTCTGACGATGACCTCGATCTGATCGCCAGGGTGATCACACATGAGAGCGGAAATCAGCCCCTGGAAGGGAAAATGGCGGTGGGGAATGTGATCGTGAACCGGGTGAACAGTTCCAGCTTCCCCAATACGATCTCTGAGGTCATTTTTCAAAAGAATCAGTTCCCAGGGGCCACCAATGCCACACCAAATGTTGAGTCCGTTATTGCGGCCAAGCTGATACTGGAGGGGGCCAATGTGGTTCCGGGCGCGTATTTCTTTAATGGCGTTGGAAAAGCTTGTTGGGCCTCCCGAAACAAAGAGCTTCTTTATACCATTGGCGGGCACGCCTTTTACGGTTAATGGAGCATAAAAAATACCCATCGGCGCCGAATATGCGGCCGATGGGTATTTTTTTCTTTTTTACAAGATCCCACAGAAGGAGAGGAGCTGGTAGAAGAGGGCCGCCATTTCCTCGCGGGTGGCTGGAGCGTTTGGTGAGATAGATTCAACACTGTCCCATAGCAGGTTGACCGGCCCACCAAACAGATTGGTCTGTCCACTGGACAGGAGCCAGGCAGAGGGGCGGGACCAGTCGGCATAGTCTGTAAGAGCTTCATTGCTTAAGGCATCCTCAGGAATATCATGGGCAGTATTATAAAAGTTCATGTTGAGGAACTGGGCCAGACGCCCCATCACTGTGATCAACTGCTCGTGGGTCACTGTGCCCTCCGGGTCAAAGAGTCCATCTCCGATCCCGCCCACAAAACCCAGGTTGGTCATGGAAAGGACTGCGGGAGCGTACCAGGCATCCTCCGAAACATCCAAATAGGGATTTTCGATGGCGGCTTCCCTTAAATTAAGAGCAGTGGCCAGAATCTGACAAAGCTCGCTGCGGCGGAGGGAATTCAGAGGAGCTACTGTGCCGTCCTCAAAACCGTTCAGCAGTCCGTAAGTCTGTAAGACTTGAATGGCGTGCGGGTAGGAGGAATCTTCCAAATCAGAAAAGCCAGTACGCGTAAGGGTAAGGCCATAGGTTTCGGCCAACTCCTCTTTGGTAACGGGGGTCCAATCACTCATGTCTTCGCCTTCTAAGTAAAGGCTTGTGCCGGCGGGGAGAGCATCCAGCATAACAGCAAAAGCGTCTTGCCAGGCTTGGTCACTTGCCAAGCCCAGATCCACATACCAGCGCCAGGAGAGATCCACCCGCAGAGTGCCTGCGTCAGACTTTCCTTGAGGGTCCGAGGACAAAAGCAGAGCCACGGCGGAGGAAAATTCGTTAGCGGTCAGCAGGTTTGGCAGGACCCCGATCTGGTCGGTGGTGTTTCCGTCAGGAGAATAAAAACGGTAGGCCGTGATTTTAATGGCATCACCGTCCTGGAAATAGTCGGGCTGATAGGTTTGGTCGATGACCACCTGCGCGACCCCTTTACCGAAGGTGCGGGTCCCTACCACAATTCCGGCACGGTAGCTTTGGATGGCGGAAGCAAAAATCTCGGAGGCGCTGGCAGAATATTGATCCACCAGCACGATAACCGGAGAGAGTGTCAGGGGAGACTCACTATGAGAGTATGCGCTATACATATCGGCTCCGTTCCGGAGAATGCTCATATAGCCGGCACCGGCAAAATAACCGGCGCATGTGGTAGCAGCTTCGGCACTGCCGCCCAAATTGGAACGAAGATCTACGATCCAGACATCCGCCTGATCCCCATATGTCTCGATACCGTCCTTAAAATGGCCGGCAGTTTCGGCCCCAAAAGTAGTACAGCTGATATACCCAATGTGGTCATCAATGAGCTGTGTAGTGGTGGCGGCGACCACCACAGTAGACCGGGTGAGAACCGCCTCTTGAACGGTACCGTCCCGCAGATAGGTGACAGTTACCTGGGAACCCTCCTCGCCGCGAATGTAATCGGCGGCTGAGTCCAGGTCAAGGCCCACCAAAGAATGGCCGTCCACAGCAAGAAGGCGATCCCCCGGCATCAGCCCGCCCCGGGAGGCAGGGGAATCATCCAATATCCGGTCAATGGCAAGACCGGTTTCATCAATAAGAGTCCCGGTGCGGGTAAATACAACGCCGATGCCTACCAGCTGGGTATCCGACATGCTGGCCGTAAACGCCTGATACTCCTCGGGAGTGAAATATTCCGTATAGGGATCTCCCAGGGCAGCCACCATGCTTTTAACATCGGGCTGATCTAAAACCTCTTGGGGGACCTCATCAATGTAAAGCTCCGCTAACAATTCGGCAGCCTGCTCTGGAGTAAGAGCCTGAACCGGCACCGCCAAAAGAGTGATGGCTAAGGCAACAGCGGTAACCCAGGATACAAAGCGCTTTTTCATTTGCTTGAAACCTCCAAAAATAGTATGCAATCATTATAAAACAAAAGCAGCCGGGAGACAAGGCATTTTTTGAATCTGGGAAAAAGTGGGGACAATGGCCCTCCTTTTGCTAATCGACCCGGAAAGTAAGCGTTCCCATCAGGTCGGTGCGGTAGATCGCGCAGTTGGCCGATACCAGCCGGGCTAAGGTTTGAGCGGCGGGGTGGCCGTAAGTATTGTAGCCCACAGAGATGACCGCCATCTCAGGCTGAACACACGCCAACAGTTCCGCGGAACAGGCATTTTTTGATCCGTGATGACCGACCACCAAAAGCTCGATGTCCGGCAGGGCCTTGTATTTGATAAGGCGGCGCTCGGTGGCGGCATCCATGTCTCCTGTGATGAGCAGGTCAAAATCTCCGGCCGAACAGAGAACAGAGAGACCTGCGAGATTGCTGGACGCATTACCCATGGGAATGTAGATGTTTGCCGTGGCCTCACCAAAACGCAGGCTGAAGTCTTCCCTGTAAAGCAAATCAACATTACAGCTATGCTTATTGCACAGCGCTAAAATCTGGGCTCTGGATTCGGAGCCGATGGCCACATCAGGGAGAAATACCTGGGAAACCTGAAGCCGCTCCATCAATTCGGACACTCCGTTGGTGTGGTCGCTGTCGTAGTGGGTGAGGATCAGGGCGTCCAATTGAGATAGCCCCAAGGATTGAAGGAGGTCAGCAGCAGTATCCCCCGCGTTATCCTTGCTGCCACCGCAGTCTACCAGTACGGCGTGGCCCTTGGAGTAGAGCAATGTGGAGGACCCCTGTCCCACATCGAGAACGGTGACCGTGAGCTTTCCTGTCCGGAAGGGATAGGCCTGGACCAACAGTGCAACGCAAAGGGTGAGAAGAAGCGTGGCACCCGGTATCCAAGGCCGGACACGCCCGTTTGAAAAGAGCCAAAGGAGAAAGATCCCATAGGCGGTCACAAACCAAAAGATCAGGTATCCTGAAAGAAGGGAGAGGGAGGCAAAGGGCCAATGGGAGATCCACGTGGTCACCCCAACCACCCACTTTGCCGGCCATACGGCCCACCAGGCTATGAAACCGCCGGCAGCGGGCAGGATCGTTCCGAAAAAAACAGCAAAAAGGCCAAGCACAAAGGCGACAGAAACCACCCACAAAGTCAAGAGGTTGGTGAGCAGAGCAACCAGAGAGACTGAACGATAATGGACGGTTACCAGAGGGAGG
>JAGBDQ010000204.1 GCA_017937415.1 Oscillospiraceae bacterium | reverse complement strand
GAGTGATATCCACCATGGAGGTCTCGTCCACGATAACCGCGTCAGCAGAGAGGGGGTTACGCTCATTGTGAGCGAAAACCAACTGGCCGGTATGCTCGTCAAACCGGGTCTCCAGCAGCCGGTGAATGGTGAATCCTTCGGCATCGCACAGCTCCCCCATCCGTTTGGCCGCCCGGCCCGTTGGGGCGGCCAGGGCAGTTTTCAGGCCCATAGTCTCAAAAAGGGAAAGTACACCCCTTAGCGAGGTGGTCTTTCCTGTGCCGGGGCCGCCGGTGAGGAGCATCACCTGGCGCTTGGCGCATAGCTCCACCGCCAACCGCTGCTGGGGCGCGTATTTGATCCCCTGGGCCTTCTCGGTCCGCTCGATGAGCCTATCCAGGTCCTCGGGGGGATAAAGCTCGTTGTCGCTCATGGCGGCGATCCGCTCTGCTACATGGCTCTCGGCTTCCCAAAGGTCCCGCAGGTAGCAGGCGTCTTCCCCCGCCACCTCCTCCCGAACCACCTTTCCCAGTGAAAGGATCCCGTTCAGGGTATCGGCAAGGGTCTCATCGTCCGCCAGTTCCAGCAGAGCCCCCGCCGCCTGAAGGAGCTTCCCCCGGGGCAGGAAGGTATGGCCGTTGTCCAGGTTGTGCTCCAGGGTATAGAGAAGCCCGGCCTCCACCCGCTGTGGGTGGTCTCCGGCAAAGCCCAACTCCCGGGCCAGGTCATCAGCCTGAACAAAGGGGATGGAGAGCTCCCCCTCGGTGAGCAGATAGGGATTTTCCCGAAGCTTGTCCAACGCCTTATCTCCAAACCGCTGATAGAGCGGCATCCCCAACTGAGGCGGCAGACGGTGCTCGGTGAGAAAATCCAGCAACCGCCGCATACTCATCTGAAGCCGGAAGGCCTCCCCCATAGCTTGAGCCCGCTTCTGAGTGATGCCCTTGATCCGGGTCAGCTTCTCCGGCTCATTTTCCAGTACCTCCAGCGCCCGGTCCCCAAACTCATCGATCATTTTCCGGGCAGTGGAGATCCCCACCCCCTTCACGATCCCGGAGGCCAGGTAGTCAAAGACTGCCTTCTCCCCCACCGGCATGGCCCGGCGGGCCACCTCAGCCTTGAACTGCTGGCCGTAGGTAGGGTGGTTGGTCCAGGTCCCCTGGGCGGTAAGGGTCTCCCCGGGTGCCACGCCGGGGACACATCCCACCATGGTCACCAGGTCCTCCTCCCCCACATCAAGACGGAGAACGGTATACCCGTTCTCCTCATTTTGATAGACAACGGCGTCCACCGTACCGCTGAGAATATTCCATTCCTCCGGCATGGCGGACGCCTCCTTCCCATCTCTTTTGTCTCTTACTTACGCCACGGCCTCCGGCTCCAAAAGCGCCTCCAGGCATCGGGGTAGCTCTTCCCGGGAGCAGAGGTACACCCCTGCCTCCTGTTCCGTCAGGAGCCGGGCCAGATCCTGCCCCTCCTCTGTCAGGCCAAAGTCTATAACGGCCACCCGGCCTGCGGTCAAGCCGGCGCCCCGGAGCCAGAGAAGTCCGGTGAGCGCCTGCTCCAGGTCCTCACCGTTCCCCCGTGCGGGAAGCAACGTCAAGGCCCCTTTGCCTCCCATAGGGCGGAGAAGCCTTCCAAAGCATAGCCAGCCCAGGGTCAAAAGGCCGGTCACAGCCAAAAGAGAAAGCAAAATTTCCAAAAATGCCCGCATCTTCCATCACCTCTGCCCATCCTATGAGGAAGGCGGAAAAAAGGTCACTTCCTTGGTTCTCACATGGTCACCGTGGCAAAAACATTGATCCCCACCGCGGTCAGGGCGGTCATGATACAGGCCGCCAGAAGGACCCCCAGAATGATGCTGGGCAGG
>JAGBDQ010000203.1 GCA_017937415.1 Oscillospiraceae bacterium | reverse complement strand
TGTTGCCATCTCGGCCCTGTGCATCGCCTTTATGGGGCCCCTCTGCGGTATGCTGGGAGCGAACGAGGCCATGCTGGCCGACTGCGTCACCTACGGCACCATCATGGTGGCGGGCAGCTTTGCTTTCATGCTCCAGACCTCTTTCCAATCTTTCTGCGTGGTGGCCGAGCGGCCCAAGATGGGGCTGTGGCTTTCCCTGGCCGCCGGCGGGACCAACATGGCGCTGGATTACCTCTTCATCGCCCGGTTCCGCTGGGGGGTGGCGGGAGCTGCCTTGGCCACGGTGTGCGGCTATCTGGTGGGCGGGGTGATCCCTCTGGTCTATTTCCTCCTCCCCAACAAGAGTCCCCTTCGGCTGGTCAGGACCCGGCCCTATCCCAAAATGTTAGGGAAGGCCTGCACCAACGGCTCTTCCGAGCTGATGACCAACATCTCGGCCTCCCTCATCACCGTCCTCTATAACCGCACCCTGATGGATATGGCGGGCTCCCAGGGGGTGGCGGCCTATACCGCAATGATGTACGTCCAGTTCATTTTCGTGGCGGTTTTGATCGGCTTTTCCATGGGCTCCGCCCCCATCTTCTCCTATCAATACGGGGCGGGGAACGAGGAGGAGCTCAAGAGCCTCTATTCCAAGTGCCTGCGGGTGATCCTGGTCCAGTCGGTGGTCATGACTGCCGCAGCCATTGCGCTGGCCGGGCCCCTGGCAAAAATATTTGTGGGTTATGACGCAGAGCTTCTGGAGCTGACGGTGAAGGGCTTCCGCATTTTTGCGGTCAGCTTCCTCTTCTGCGGGGTCAACATTTTCGGCTCTTCCTTCTTCACCGCTCTGGGGAACGGGGGCGTGTCGGCGGCCATCTCCTTCCTGCGGACCCTTCTGTTTCAGGCGGGAGCCATCCTGCTGCTCCCCCGGCTTCTGGGAGTGGACGGGATCTGGTGGGCCACCGCTCTGGCCGAGGGGCTGTCTCTGCTGGTGACGGTTTGGTTCTTCCACAGCAGAAAGGGGAAGTATCACTACGCCTGAGCCCGACATAAAGACAAAAGGAAAGGCTCTCTTCCGGCTTGGAAGAGAGCCTTTTTACTGGTCATTCCAGAGGGATGGGGCCCATGGCCTCGTGGAGCTCCCGGGTGACGGCGGCGTTGAAGAGCCGCACGGCGTAGTCGTGGAGGACGTCCAGGTCCCCGGCAATGCGCTGGGCCGGGATCTCCTTGTCCACCACTGAGAAGTCCCCGTCCAGGATGAACTTGGGCTCCGGGTCCTTCTTGCCGTCCCCCAGAAGGCCGGGGCCGGCGTGGAGCTTCAGGTGCCGCTGGTCCCCCAGGCTCAGCTCCACGTCCAGGGCGCATTTTGAGGTCTTGGTCTCGTCCACATCGGGCTCGGACAGCACGCCGATGAAGGGGGCATTGATGAGGTCGTCCCACAGCTCCTCCTCCAGGCCCAGCCGCTTCCGGGAAAAGGCGTTGACGTACCGGAGACCAATACGCTCGAAGAAGGCGGGCTGGTAGATCTGGATGAAGAGGGCCAGCACCTTGTCCAGCTTCTGGGCGAACTCCTCCCAGTGACCGTACCGCAGGGTGGACAGGGCGATAAAGTTCTGGGTCAAATTGATCTTCCACAGTCCGTCGGTGGAGATAAAGTTATAATTGGTGATGGCGGGCGCCTGCTCTAACTTGCCGTTCACCACCTTGGGGGGCTGCTG
>JAGBDQ010000202.1 GCA_017937415.1 Oscillospiraceae bacterium | reverse complement strand
TCGATGACCTTGGCCATGGTGAAGGTCTTGCCCGAGCCGGTGACGCCCAATAGGGTCTGCTCGGTCAAGCCGTTTTCCACCCCCGCCGCCAGGGCTTCGATGGCCTGGGGCTGATCCCCGCTGGGGGTAAAAGGACTGACCACTTTGAAATCCGGCATAGGTTCACCTCCCACGTTTTACTTATTGTACCAAAACATTCGTTCTATTGCAAGGGGAAATCGAACAAATTTTCGACATTTTCCGACTTCTCAAAAAATCAGAACCGGAACCCACTCTCCCGCATGGAGACCATGTCGTCCTCCGAGAAGATCACATGGTCCATCAGTGCCACGCCCACAGTCTGGAGCACCTGGGAGAGATACCGGGTGGTGGCCTTGTCCTCGTCCGAGGGGAGGGCCAGCCCGGAGGGGTGGTTGTGGGCCAGTACCACCTGGGAGGCGTTGAGGCCCAATGCGGCCTCCACAACGCCCCGGGTGGTGACCTCGGCGGCGTTCACGCTGCCCTCGGAGACCACCCGCACCCCCAGATTCTTCCCCTTGCCGTCCAGACAGATCAGGATCACCTTTTCCCCTCTCGCCCCGTAAAAGTAAGGCCGCAGGAGGTCAAAAATATCCCCGGTGGTCTGGATCAGACCGGCGGCCTTGCTCCGGGAGGCCAGATACCGCCCGCCGGCCTCCTTCACCGCCTTGAGGAGGACCACGGTGTGCTCCCCCACCCCGGGCACCTTCAAAAGCTCGGCGGGAGAGGCGTCCATCACCCCGTCCAGGGTGACAAAGCGGTCCATGAGGTCGTGGGCCACCGGGTTGGTGTCCCCCCGGGGATTGGCGTAGAACAGCAGCAGCTCCAGCACCTTATGGTCCGGAAACGTGTCCGGCCGTTTCAGGAACTCCTCTTTCATCCGGCCCCTGTGCCCATCGTGGACAGACATTGCCCCGCCTCCTCTCGCAAAAAGTTGGTCGAAATATTATACCACCTTCTTCTCCTTCTTACAATACCGAATTGGGCGGAGAAAGAACCGCTCCGCCTGCCGCGGAGAGCAAACGAAAGCCCTCTGCCAAACGGCAAAGGGCTTCCGCTCAGTTCCCGCTGTTTTCTTCTGAGGCTTGCTCCCGGATCTCCAGGTTTGAGGTGTCATACATCACCCGGGCGTGATTCTCCCGGATGAGCTTCCGCTCTACCCGGTTCCCGGTGACCGGGTCAACGGCCTCCCGCCACACCCGGCCCACCCGGTAGACCGTTCCCGCCTCCCGGACAAAGCCCTCTCCCTCGCTCCTGATGTGGTACTTCCATTTCTGGGGTCTGTCGCTCCGCAGCTCTCCCCGGAGGTACTCCCCATCCACCCATACAAGGAGCGGATAAGTGGCGTCAGTGTCGTTGCGGAACCGGTAATCCAGATAATTATAACAGATAGAGGTCCCGGTGCCGAAGGGGATCTGACGGTTGAAGTCGGGAAAGAGATCCAGAGCGTCGTGATGGTGGTGCTCCACGATGGTCAAGGGGGTGTGAAGCACCATCCAGTGGATCAGGTTGGTAAACTGACACATCCCGCCGCCAATGCCCCGGGATGTCTCCCCCGAGGAGATGGTCAGCCCCTCCCGAAAGCCTCGGCGCTCCGAAGTTCTCCCCACCAGGCGCCAGAAAGAGAAGGTTTCCCCCGGACGGATCAGGATCCCGCTGACCAGAGGAGCCGCCAGGGAAAGGTTCACAGCCTTGTTCTCCTGAAGCTCCATATCCACATTTCCCAACCGCCGGCGAATAAGGGAATTATGCTTAATGACACACGTTGCCAGAGGGTCCAGGCTCTTCTCCCGCGCAAACCGCCGCCCAGACAAAACATCCTTCCCCTTCCGCAGGGCCGGCCCCTTCCACACCGAGATCCGGTAGGCCGTGGGACCCAACTGGCAGAACAACTTTCGGGACACCTTCCATCACCTCTTACGGCCCCTATTTTACACCCCTTTCCTCCCCGTTTCAACAACAGTTCCGTAACAAATACCAACAGAGAAGTAACAGTTCACCCTTTTTCCCCTTTCCGCGTAGAATGACCTGAAGCGGGCAGAGGAGGCGGAGGTATGGACCGGGAGGAACTGGAGGATGCCTTGTGCACTCTGAATGGTTCCATCTTTTTCATCGTGGTGGCTACAGGCTCCATCCTTCTGTCCTGGCTGGCCCTGCTCTGCCAGCGGCAGCAGATCCGGGACCAGATGGAGGGGACTCAGCGCGCCGGGAACGCCCCCATCTTTTCCCTTCGGCTGGGCGCCTCGGCCCTGGTCATCGCCGCCCTAGTCTATTTCTTCCGGCTGGGACTACAGCGGAGGGTGACCGCCTGCCAGGGGGACGACCCGGTGGAAAAGCGGTCCTCCTGGCTCAACGCCATGGCCTCCGTTCTGGTGCTTGCAGCCTCCCTGCTGCGGCTGGAGGATCTGCTCTTTGTGGAGGAGAGCGGTCAATCTGCTCTCCTGGAGACCGACGACCAGCCGCCTGCGTAACAGAGTCCCGGCAATTCCTTCTTCCCGGAGAGGCCGGCAACCTGAGAAAGGAGTGAGACAATGGCATATTCCGACCTGGAGTGTCTGGCCCGCATTATCCAATGTGAGGCGGGAGGCGAAGGGGAAAACGGCATGAAAGCGGTGGCCAGCGTAGTCATGAACCGGGTCAATGTCACCTACGGCGAGTACGCCAAATACAAGACCGTCCGCCAGGTGGTTTTTCAGCCCCGGCAGTTTGTCTGCGCCATGGAGACCGTAGACGGCAAATATAACGCCCAGAACATTTACAACATGGCCCTGGAGCAGATCCACTGGGACATTGCCCAATGGGCCATGGCGGGCCACCGGCTGACCAACCTGGGCACCGCCCTGTGGTTCTTCAATCCATACAGCCCCGAGTGCCGGGCCAATTTCCCGTCCAGAGTGGGGACCTTTGCGGTGCGGATCGGCAACCACTGCTTCTACAACCCCACCGACGCTTACGCCGATACTTAAAAGGAGGTATTCATCCCTATGGCAAGAACCTATCCCGAGAACACCCAGACGGGCATCACCACGCCCCCAGTTCAGAACTTCAACACCCCGGCCATGGAGGGCTCCATGCAGCAGTTTTTGGCCGACAACATCGGCCAGTATGTGGTGGTGGAGTTTCTCATCGGCACCAATGAGCTGACCACCAAGGCCGGGGTCCTCTACGCCGTGGGTACCAGCGTGCTCACCCTCTATCAGGAGCTGACCCAGACCTATGTGACCTGCGACATGTTCTCCATCAAGTTTGTCACCTTCTACCTTCCCGGCCACCGGCCCTGGCAG
>JAGBDQ010000201.1 GCA_017937415.1 Oscillospiraceae bacterium | reverse complement strand
GTTTCATAGACATACTCCTGCCATGAATAAGACATTTGTCCATTTCATAAAAACATATCGTTTGTTTTGTTTCTCCAAAAAAGACATTTGTGCGTCACTGCAATACAGCTGCGGCAAGGAAGAAGCACTGTCTCTGCTGGAAAAGAGCGGCGGCCGGGTCCGTGACGCCGTTCCCCAGCCGTGAGTTTGTGATCCCTGCGGGTCCGTTTTCCGGCGTTTGGCGTGCGTCCGGCAGAACGGTCCCCCGGTATCAAATATTTTTCCTCATGTACCGTAAATTTAATGAGAAGAAAGAGAGGTAATTCGCAATGACCATTGAGCAACTGGTAGACAGCATCCTGGAAAACATGGGCACCAAGGCAAATGTCATTACCGCCACCAACTGCATGACCCGTCTCCGCATCAACGTAAAGGACGACGGCGCCGTCAACGAGGAAGCTCTGAAGGGAATTGAGGGCGTCATGGGTATTGTCCATGACCGGGCCAATTTCTGGGAAGTGGTAGTCGGTCCCGGCAAGTGCCGCAAGTGCGCCGACCGGTGCAGAGACCTAGGCATCCCCGCCGCCGCTGACGCCACCGTGGGCGGCGACTGGAAGGAGAACAAGGCCGCCATCAAGGCCGGTCAGAAGCAGAGCAAGATCAAGGAGATGCTCAAGACCTTCGGCGACATCTTCGTGCCTCTGATCCCCGGCGTCATCGCCGCCGGTCTGTGCGCCGGCGTCAACACCCTGCTGGGTCAGCTCTTCCCCGGCACCACCAACCCCGTTTTGGTCATCGTTACCAATATGCTGGGTATGGTCAACACCGCCTTCATGACCTACCTGACCGCCTGGGCCGGCTACCGGGCTGCCGAGAAGTTTGGCGGCACCCCCATTCTGGGCGGTATGCTGGGCATGATCACCACCCTGGCCAACATCAACACCATCTCGGCTGTTGTGGGTCTGTACAATGACGCCCAGCCCCTGGACGCCATCCTCCGGGCCGGCCGCGGCGGCGTTCTGGCCGCTGTCATCGGCGTGTACTTCATGTGCAAGATCGAGAAGGCCATCCGTAAGAACATGCCCGACTCCCTGGACATCGTCTTTACGCCCCTGCTGACTCTGATCATCACCATGATCCCCTACATCCTCATCGTCATGCCCATCACGGGCCTCATCTCCACCGCGCTGGTAAAGCTGGTGGGCGCCGTGGCTCTGAGCACCAACCCCGTCGTCCGGGCCCTGTCCGGCTATCTGGGCGCCGCTCTGTTCCTGCCCATGGTGGCCATGGGTATGCACCACGGCCTGGTGGCCCTCTATTCGGTGCAGCTGGCTGAGTTCGGCGCTGTGTACCTCTATCCCGCTCTGGCCATGGCCGGCGCCGGTCAGGTGGGCGCTGCCATCGCCATCTGGCTCAAGTGCAAGAAGTGCGGCAACAACCGGCTCAAGAGCGTTATCGCCGGTGCTCTCCCCGCCGGTATCCTGGGCGTTGGTGAGCCTCTGATCTACGGCGTCACCCTCCCCATGGGCAAGCCCTTCATCACCGCCGGCCTGGGCGCCGGTTTCGGCGGCGCCTTCGTGAACTTCATGCAGGTGGCCTCCACCACCTGGGGCCCCTCCGGCCTGCTGGGCTGCTTCGTCATGACCGCCGGCCCCAACGGCGCCGCCATGAGCGTTCTGTACTTCGTCATCGGTCTGGTCATCAGCTACATCATGGGCTTTATCTTCACCAACGCCATGGTGAAGGTAGAGGATGTGGCCAATGCCTGAGCTGGGCCGGTCGGTCTACCTCACATCCTTTGAAAGCCAGCGTCCCGCTTTCCAGCGGGACGCTGGCTCCTCTTCCCCGGTCTTTCTCTCCCTCCATATGAGCGAGGAGTTCTCTTCCGACTACTGCCGCCGGGCCGAGGAGGCCTGCCGTTGGCTGGCGGGACAGGGATACCGGATCATCGGGGATGTGTCGGTCAAGACCATGGAGCAGTTTGGCGAGAGGGATCTGGGGGCCCTGGCCCAGCGCCTGGGCCTGTGGGCCCTTCGGGTGGACTACGGCCTTTCTGAGGAGGAGACCGCCGCTCTGGCCCGGCAGTTCCCCGTGATCCTCAACGCCTCCACCATCTCCCCCACCGCTGCCCGGCGGATCGCCGATGGAGCGGTGAAGGTGATGGCCATGCACAACTTCTATCCCCGGCCCGAGACCGGGCTGGACGATGCCTTTTTCCGGAAGACCACCCGGGCGCTCCGGGAGGCCGGGCTTTCCGTTCTGGCCTTCATCCCCGGGGATGAAGAACTGCGGGGCCCCCTCCATCTGGGGCTCCCCACCATAGAACGGCACCGGGGGCTTCCCCCTTCGGCCTGCTTTGCCGATCTGGCAGTGAACTTCGGCGTGGAGGAGATCTTTGTGGGGGATCCGGGGCTTTCCCTCCGGGAGGAGGCGCGGATCCGCCGTTTCTGCCGGGAAGGGATCTTGGAGATCCCCGCCATGCTGGCCGAACCTTACCGCGCCCTCTATGGCAGAGTCTTCACCAACCGTGCAGACTCCCCCGCCGGACTTATCCGCTTTGCCGAGTCCCGGACCTACTCCTGCTTTGGGGAAGCGGTGGCGCCGGGAAACTGCAACCTCCGAAAAGCCGGAAGTGTCACGCTGGACAACAGCCGCTACGGCCGCTACTCCGGAGAGCTCCAGCTGACCCTCGGGGACCGGGACCCCGACGACCGGGTGAACGTCATCGGTCAGGTGGAGGAAGGTTATCTTTTGCTGGCCCAAAGTATCCGGCGGGGGGCAAAATTCTGCCTGACTCCGGACTGACCTTGCCCATTTCCCATTCTACGAGAAAAGCAACTGCCCGCAATGATTTGTGGGCAGTTGCTTTTTGATTTTCCTTTTATTACAGCTTTGCCATGATCTCCTCGTTCCGGACGGCGGAGACGGCCAGCTCTCGGCGTTTGGCGGCCAAAGCGCTGACACGCTCCTCCCGGTGCTCCAGGGTCTCCCCAATGAGCCGAAGGGCGGTCCCGGCCTCCAAGGTCTCCACCGTACCGGCGGAGGGCTGGCCCAGCAGCTTCAGGTTGGCGTCCAGCTTGGGATCGTAGCTGATCCCCACCGCTGGAACCGCCATATTGGCGGCGAAAATCAGGGAGTGGAGCCGCATGGACAGGACCAGCCGGCTCTTGCCCAGCACGGCCATAATGTCCCTTCCCCGGGGGGTATTTTCCAGCAGGTACCCCTTCTCTTTCATTTTTCCGAGGATCCGGCGGGCCATGGCGTCGTCCACCCCCTGCTGCATGGGAATGAACAGGGGCTTTAACCCGTATTGGGTCACGATGCCGTCACAGATGGCGGCCACCTTCTCCTCCAGAGCCGCGTCGTTTTTCCAGGGGCGGATGGAGATGGCCGCAAAGGGATCGCTCCCTACCCCGGCGGCGTTCAGGGCGTTCTGGGCCGCGGCCGGATCCCCCGGCTCCAGCAGGTAGACCGGGTCGGCGGTGACTGCCAGATCGGGGCGCTCCACCCCCATGCTCCCCAGCTCGGCGGCCGATTCCGGGTCCCGGAGGGTGATGTACTGGGCCTCCCGCACCGCCCGAGCCACCAGCTTCCGGTTCCCCCGCTTCCGAACGGGGCCGATGCCGTTGGCCAGCAGGAACACCGTCTTCCCCCGGCGTTCGGCCAGGCGGATCACCATCAGGTAATAGAGCAGGCTCCGGGTGGAGGTGGCGTCCTGAAGCAGGCTTCCTCCTCCGGAGATCAGGGCGTCACAGTTTTTGACCGCCCGGTACAGCTTCCAGGGGGAGAACCGGGGCACCGCCCGGCAGCCGTAGGTGTTCTCAGTCACCGCGGGATTCCCGGAAAGGACGGTGAGCCCGGTCCCCGGGCTGGTACGGCGGACGCTTTGGTTCAGGGCCTCCAAAATGGCCTCGTCCCCGGCGTTGGAGTAGCCGTAATAGCCGCTGACCAGAATATGCTTGGGGTGAAGGGCGGCTTCGTAGGCGGTGAGGGCGTCCTGGGCCATACGGGTCACGGAATAGTGCTCCAGAATCACCTGGCGGCAGTATTGCCCCGTAGCGGCCTTCTCCTCCTTTGTCATGGAGAGAAGGCGCAGAAGGTCGGCCTTCATGGTCTCGGGCTCGATGGGGTCGTCCCCCCGACAGCAGAAGTTGGAGGCGATGGCCCGCTCCAGCTTGTCCGGGCCGAACAGGCCCAGATAGCCCTCGTTGCCCGCCACTAAGGTGGGCTTGGCGGCGCTCATGGCCTCCAAAGCCGCCCGGGAGACACCCACGAACACGTCCCCGGCAGCCACCAGGGAATTGATGTCGCTGCGGGCTCCGGTCATAAGGATGGCCTGGCGGCCGATCTTCTCGTTCTGGGCCTGTGCCTTGACCTTCAGCTCCTCTAACACGTCGCCGCCGCCCACCAGCAGAAGGACCAGGCCCTCCACCTGCTCACAGAGGTCGGGAGCCAGATCAATGAGGTGCCGGGCGGCCAGGGCGCGGCTGTCGTCCATCCGGCTCACATGGGAAAGGACCGGGACGCCGGCGGGGATGCCGAACTCGGCCTTGACCCCTTCCCCGGAAACCTCCGGGGAGAACCGGCGGGTGTCGATGCCGTTGATGGTGACGAACACGTCCTCCCCGGGGACTCCGTAGCTGTCCTTCAGATACTGCTTGATGTCCTCGGACACCGCGATGGTCTTGGTGCCCCAGTTGGTGAGATAGCGCACCATGCCCTCGGAGGCAAAGACCCAGTGGGCGGTGGTCACAAAGGCGAAGTTTTTCCCCCTGTGCAGCAGTCCGCAGAGGAAGCCGGGGATCCGGGCGTGGGCGTGAACCACATCGGGCTTCTCCGCCCGGATGGCCTGCTTCAGGATCTGGTAGGAACGGACCATAGGCTTCAGGGCACGGCTGTTGAGGGGAGCCTTGACATGGCGGATCCCCGCCTTCTCCAGCTCCTCCACATATACTCCGCCGTTGGAGACCACCACGATCTCATGGCCCCGGCGCTTCAGCTCCTTGGCCAGCTCTACGATATGGGTCTCGGCGCCGCCGATGTCCAGGCCGTTGGTGGCCATCAAAATCTTCATGGGGTTCTCTCTTTTCAGTTCATACTCCAGACGGTGGCCGCCACAGAGCAGTATTTGGTGTAGAAGTAAATACCGCTGTTGGCTCCCACCTCATAGGTGCGGGAGGCGTAATAGCGGCCGTTGCTGATGAGTCCCTCGGCCTCTACGGTAAGGTAAACGTCATACCGTCCATCCCGGGGAGCTATCTTGTAGGTACCGTCAGCCAGCTTCGTCTCATAGGTGGAGGGCTCGGAGCTGACCGAGGTGATGGTGCCGATATAGGTGTCGTGGTCGCTGTCCCACATCTTGTCCCCCACATGGAAGCCGTCCGCCGTCCAATGGCGGACTCCCTCCACCTTTACGGTGTAGGAGAAGGTATCGCCCTCAGAGCGAATGGAGGTGGTCTCGTTGGCGAAAAAGCGGAGATAGACCGCAAGGGCCATGACCAAAGCGAAGAGAATGACCAGAATATCAATGAGGCTCACCTTACCGAAAAGGCGCCCCCGCTCGTCGATCAGCTTCATTTGCCCTCGCCCCCTTTCTCAATGGCCAGAACGGTCCCGTAGCAGGAATAGCCCGGACCTTTGGCCGATACGCTGGTGCCGATCTTGATGAGGAACCCGCCGGACACCAGGAAATCCTGCTCGGTCTCGGTGGCCGGGGCCTCTAAGACCACAGTGGCGGTCTGGAGCGTCTGGGAAACCGCCTCGTGACTGCCTCCCTCCAGCAGGTCCTCGATCTGGGTGTAGGTGGGACCCACCTCCACCGAGATCACTTTGCCCAGGTCAAACTTCTTCACCCGGTCCACCAGGCTGTCCCCCGGCTGGATCAGACTGGCCGAGCCGTTCTGCATATTGGTGAATTCCACGGTGTAAATGACCGTGGTGGCCTCCTTCCCCGCCCCTCTGGAAAAGAGGACCAGGACCACCCCCAGAAGGACGGCGATGGCCAGGACCACGATGTCGAACAGATTGAAGAGGTCCTTCAGCCGGAACTTACTTTCTTTTGCCATGTGTTTTTTCCTCCCATGCCTTTGTGTAGATTTCCTCGGTGTTCCTGGCAAACTGCCGGGCCGTGAATTTCTCCCCGTAGATCTTCCTGGTGCCCTCCCCCAAGGCTTTCCCCCGGTCCGGAAGGTCCATCACCTGCTCCAGCCTTTGGGCCAAAGCCCGGGGATCCCGGGCAGGAAAGGTGTAGCCGTTGATCCCCTCCTCCATGAGCCAGGGGTTGCCGCCGTAATCGCTGACCACCGCGGGCACTCCCATGCTGAACCCTTCCAGCAGAGCCAAACTGGTGGCCTCGGTGCCCCAGGAGGCGTTAAGCTGGACGTCCAGCAGACTGAGAACGTCGGCCACATCGGAGACAAAGCCCAGGAAAACCACCTGATCCTCCAGGCCCAGGGCCCTGCAGTGTTCCTTCACCTGCTCCTCATAGCCTCCGGTGCCCGCAATAAGCAGCTTGGGCCGTTTGCCCTTTTCCCGCAGGAGCTTGAGTGCGTCTAAAATGTCGTTGTGCCCCTTGTAGTCCTCGATCCGGGCCAGAATGCCCAGCACGAAGCCCTCCGGGGTCAGGCCGTACTTCTCCCGCAGGGGAGCAAGCTGGGCCTCCTCCCTTCTCTCCACCGGCTCCACCCCGTTCATCAGGACCTGGACCCGGCGGGGGTCGATGCCGGCCTCGGCCAGATTATCTACCGCCGCGGGGGACACGGCGATGATCTGATCGGCGTAGTGGTGGTTGAGAAAGCCGTTGAGCTGCTTGCCGGGGAATTTCTTCAGGTAGCTTTTGGTGGGGAAGACCGAGTGGCGGGTATAAATGACCACCTTGCCCTCCCGCCGGGCGGCGATCCGCCCGGACATGGAGCCGTGGGTATGGACAATGTCCGGATCCACCTGGCGGATCAGAGTCCGCAGGGTCTTGATGGCCCCCACGTCCATGGACTTATCCGCCATGCCGGGGACCTCGTAGACTTTACTTCCCAGGGCCTCCAGCGGTTCCTTCAGCTTGCTGCCCCGGGGCAGGGCCACCGACACGTCGAAGTGCTCCCGGTCCCGGTACTTCAGGTAGTTGATGAGCACCCGTCCGGCCCCGCCGATGTTGGTGTCGCTGATGATATTCATCACCCGGATCATGTCTTATCCTCCTTGCCCCAGTTCCGGGCCAGGGCGGCGCAGAGGGCGACGACCACCCAGAACACCAGCTCCACCCGGTAGTTGTAGAAGGAGTAGTCGGTGACGCTCTGGGCCAGGAAACCGGTCAGGCCGCAGAGAAGGGCGATGGCCTGGATGCGGGTCTTCTGATCGCCGACCGCCGCCTTCAGCTTGGCGCCCAACCCCCGGACCGCCGAAAGCACCACGCCTAAGAGGGCCACAATGCCGCTGACGCCGCACTCCACCATCACCTGGAGATACAGGTTATGGGCATGGGGGGCGGCGATGGTATTCAGGCTGTAGAGGGGATAGACCGTGTTGAAGGCGGTGGTCCCCGTCCCGATGCCGCTGATCCAGTAATCCCGCAGAAG
>JAGBDQ010000200.1 GCA_017937415.1 Oscillospiraceae bacterium | reverse complement strand
TGACAACCAAATAGCACAAAAAATATTATGACAAGTTTTCCGCAAATTGGAACATAAAGCCGTATAACCTGCCAACCCTTGAAAATAAAGGGTTTGGAGGAAAGGAAAGAGAGATTTGTGGTTGACAAATGTTACATTTTAGGATATTATGTAAATGTATGTTTATAAGTATGTCCAAATGCCGAAAAGATGGAAAAACGAGGAAAAAATGGGAAAAATTTGAATTCCGCGTGTTTTGTTCCTGATTTGGCTATAAACATACAAATTCCCCCTTGGAGGCAGGTTATGGGGTCTGCCGGAAGTCAAAAGGGAAGAAGACTTTTGTATTTGCCATGTAAAATACTTGCATGGCTTAGGCTGTTATACCTTAAAATGAGGAGAACACCACCGAAAGAGAGATTTACTCCGAGAGAATCAGAAAGAGAGATGCGAGAGAAAGAGAAGGGGGGGTGGTCCAAGTGAATATTTGCCATAAGGCTGTTGAAGCATGGGACCGCCTTCTGCACCGAAGCGTTGCCGCTTTGCTGGCAGCCGCCATGACCCTGTCCTTTCTGCCGGCCACTGCTTGGGCTACTGATACTGTAGGTGAGCCCATTGATCCGACACAGGTGACGGATTCGGCGGAATATCCGAAAGTTGAGATAAAGTTGAACATCGTGCGTTCCGAATATGGAACTTTAAACAACACTGCGGAACTAAGTCTTTGCGTTGGACCATCTGTCACTGACAAACCGGTTACTTTTCGTGCATTGGCCACTACCCTGCAATTTAATACTGAGCTTTTCCAGCCCATAGATTGGGAGTGGGTGGCTGATCTGAACCCGGAGGCCGTGGAAAAGCCCACACGCGTTCCTCTGAGCGGGACGACCGGAAACCCCGTTACGTCTTACTACAGTGTTCCGGTCCCCGCCAAGAAGGATGACACCCTGCCCGGCACCGGTGCCATTGCCCAGTGCGGCATTGTCACTCCTGCCCCTGCTGATATGTCTACAAACGTAACCGACAGGAAACAGGCCCTGCTGTTCTTCAAGGCGGAGAGTTACGACCTGCCCATCAAGCTGACTGAAATGACGACCTTAGCTGTCATCAGGTTTGAGGTGAACCCCACCCTGATGAAGCACCTGTCCATCTCCCGGAATCCGGATGGCAGCTATACCCTTTCCAGCGACGCGCTTATGGGAACGAAACCTGAGGACAAGGTCGTAAGTGATGTGGCGAAGCTGAACGCTGCCGCGAAGAACCTGGTTGCCGGTGGGACAGGGCTGGCCACCGACGAAACGCCTTTGGTTCTGCCTGCCGCCGATTTTACCGCCGTGGGCTTTGCAATCGATAAGGATATTTCCCTGTCTGCCTCGCCGGCCAACGGGGCGCTGCACTACGACTCCGCTGACAATCAGATGTACTTCGTCCCCGGCGATATGCTGGCCGACACCGCCGCGGATACTACCGGTACTATGGAGGTGACGATCAAGGGCCAGAAGTACAATCTGAATGTTCCTGCGACCGAGAACACTGAAAGCATGGTCCTTGCGGTCGGGACGGACACGACCACCGGAGATCCCACCTATTCTTACATCACGAACCTGATCCCACCGGCGAATATTATATTCCCGGTGGTGTCGGAGATGTCGTACGCCGATAAGGGAGTAGACCTGGACCGTTATTCGGTCCTGGTCTTCGTCGACTGGGACAACACGCTGCTGGGAACGTTGGTGGTCCCCAAGTATGAAAATGTGGCTTCGATCGTCAACGAATACGTCGCAAAAAATTTCGTACACGAAAAATTAAGAACCCCCACTGAGGCTCAAATGGCCTCCACCGCCCGGGCGGATACCTACCGGGGCAAATATCCCTATTCTTCCCCCATGAAGGAAGGAGAGGGCACGGACGAAGTTGATAAAGATAAAGACGGCAATATCATGGGGGAGAAGTTCCCCCTCACGAACAAGTTAGACTATGCGTTCCTGCGCCGTCCGATGGAGCGTGCTACAAACGTAGACGGAACTCTGACGACAGCCAATACCTGGGTCCAGAAGCTGGATGAGAGCGGAAACACTTATTACGACACCTACTTTCCCTATGCCTACGGCTGGGCCAAGTGTACGGCGGAAAACTATGTAGACACCTGGACTACGTTGGGGTCTACCGGTGAATTGAGCAGCTATCAAGTCGCTGCCGATGGTAAGGCCAGCGTTACCTCTACCGACGCCAATTTTCAAATCGCCGACCTGGTAAAGGGTTTTGGCAAGGACGATTCCACCGTTTTTCTGAAAGCTATCTATGAGCCGGGTACAGAATTGATGGACCGTGCCTATAAATATCGTCTCTATACGATGCCATCCTATAATAAATTAGGTGCCGGAGCCGCCGCGGAAGGCGGCGCCTACTCGGTATCCCTCCAATATGAGCGTTCCTCCACCGAAGCCGCCGACACCTTTGTTCGGGGCGTCGCCCGTATGCGGGAGCCGTATATCCGTCAGCAGACTACCGCCGACCTCCGCTGGGAGGAAAATGCCCAGCTGGGGGTGAACCACGACCTGCCCAGCGCCAGCCAGCAGGAGACAGAGGAAAAAACCAAGACCACCTATACCAAGGTGGATGTAGCGAACAGTGAAGTCATTGACGTTCAGCTGGTCCTTTCAGCCCGGCAGAACAAGGTGGACTACTTCCTGACCGAAGGCTATGGCAACGACTTTGTGACCGGCGGTGAACGTACCGTGACCAACTTCAGCCGGACTGATAAAACCTTTACTTCTTCCAACTACACCAAGTTTGCCAAGGGTCAGGTGGACTTTGTCCTGGACAACTACAACTACTACGTGGCGGGAGAGAGCGAGGTCCGGGATCCCAGCAGCTATTACTTTGGCCCGGTCCGATTTGAGGATAAAGAAGGTTCCCAGGGCTTTATTCTCTATGCCACGCTGAACAACCTGCTCCAGCGAGCCACGATCTACAACGCCCAGATCGCGGCCGGCGGCGGCACAGCCACCACCGAGGAGCGGAGCGAGTACAATAAGTATGTCAGCCCGGCTAACCTGAATGACGCGAACATCAAGTATGTGGAAATAATAAACGGCGAGGTAGTCTATTCTGCTGCTGATGATATGAATATCGCAGACCTGCGTACCAAAGTGCGGGAGGCGGCGGCTGCGGCGGAGGCGCTAAAGAACTCCGCCAATGCCAGCGACTATTGGGACGCTGACCTGGAATGCGCCCGCCTCACCTACCATCAGCTCCAGCTTTTCATTATGGGAAAAGGACTTTTGTCCCAGGCTGACGCCGATAAGGTGACCATTTCCTGGTGTCACCTGCACGCATCCTGTGCCGCCGTTGGCTCTTCCAAGCCCAAAAACTGGAAGGAACTGATGGCTGCGGCCCAGGATCCCGACCGGTACAGCGAGATCGGGCTTTTGACCGCGGCCGAGGCCGAGGACCTGTTCCGCCTGCGACAGACCGCCGCGGGGGGTAAATTCACCCTGCCCTCCGACTTCCAGAACGCCGTGGTGGACGCGGTGGCCTCCCTGAACCTGACCCACTCGGATCTCAGCTGGGAGAATGTCCAGTACGCCATCCTGCACCCCCTGAAGAACATTCTTACCGGCGCGGCCCTCCCCATCTCTCCCGACCCGGTGGAGGCTGCCACCTACTGGTGGTATGACGGCGCCGAGAGCAACACGGTGAACAACTGGACCCAGCTTCTTTCGGCTGCCCGGGATGCCTATATCCCCGTAACCCTCCCGGACGGCAGTTCCTCCACCCGGACCGGAAAACTCACCCCGATTTCCGACGCCTTTACCGCCGCCCAAAGCGGGACCACCAGGGCCTGGGTCTCGGCCACCGAAAACCTGATGACCGACTATGACGGTCTTTCTGACACGCCCGCCCTCACCGGCAGCTATGACAGCTTCCTGAGCGGCCTGACCGACGCCCTCCGGGACGGCTGCACCACATGGGGGGAGGTCCAGTTCCACCTGCTGAACAAACGCCGTCCCACCACCAATGTGGACCTGGAGGAGATTGAGGGCTACTGGTGGCATTACGGGGCAAGAAAGGTCACCGATACCGAGACTCTGATCCAGGCTGCCAAGGACTATCAGGAGGGCGTGAATACCAACAACGACATCCTGAAGGCGTCCTGGGAGCGGTTTGGCGAGGCTGACCTCTACCGGGCGGACTATCACCTCCACTTCCGCTCCTCCTTCCAGGGGGCGCAGTACGCCGACAGCGCCGCCAAGACCTTTGCGGACTTCAAGGCCGACGTCCTGGCCTATGTGGCCCTGGCGGGCGCCCGGTCCAACGACTGGGCTCATTTGCAGTATTATTTGATTCATGGCTCCCTGCCTGCAACCAATCCCGATATGAATCGGGACGCGGCCTACTACTGGTGGCAGGACGGGGCCGCCGCCCAGGGGGACACGGTTACCCTGAATCAGCCCCGGCCGGAAAACCGGGCCAACGCCCTGGCCGCTGCCCTCAGCAAGGCAGCCTTCCGATATGCCTATAACGGGAACACCAACGCCTTTGAGCACATCGACCAGTCTGTCCTGACCCTGGGCCGCCTGATCGCCGACTACGATGACAGCAAGACCTTTGCCGATCAGGCCAAGGTCACGGTGGATACTGCTTTTATTACGGCGGTCACCGACCTGCTGGACGAGAAGATCACCGTAAGTGGAATCGCGGTTTCCCCCGTGCCTGAATCGCTCCCCTCCTTTACCTGGGAGGAGATTCAGGGGAAACTGCTGGGGGCAAAAATGCCCTCGGAGGCAGATGGCGGCGCCTGGTGGAAATCGGACGATAAGAATCCCGCAAGTGAGGCAACTCCGGCGGAGGATTTTGCTACTTTGGTCGGCTTGATCGGCGCGGTTGCAGAAGCGGCCAGAGACGGCGGGGATACTGCCACTGCGGTAAGTAACCTGAAAGCATTCTTTACTGTGGATTTGGCCAGAAAATTGGGACTAAAAAATTCAAAAGTTACAGGAGATGTTACGGCGGCCGAGTTAAATGCCATCACTTGGGCAACTTTGAAATACAGCAATGCACAATGTTGGGGTGCGGGTGGTACTGGTACGTTTAATATAACTTGGCAGCAGTTGCAAGCAATTATTTTACAATCCGGAAAATCAATTGTAAATCCAAGTGTAGCAGCTAATTTGATTAAGTTAAGAAAAGTTCCTGTTCCTGCTTGGGTTACCGCTGGGGCATCCTATTCGCTACGGGCAGAAATGCTCCAGGGTGCGGATGTGGAGGTGGATCCCGACACCGGCCTCATCACCACCACCACCCCGGACACCATCACCGAGTTGCCCGGCGGCCTGGTCCAGGTCCAGCGTACCATT
>JAGBDQ010000199.1 GCA_017937415.1 Oscillospiraceae bacterium | reverse complement strand
GTGATGCTGCCTGACCCCGACCTGGAGAAGGTGGGCTAGGAGCTTTCCACCAGCTTGGGCGAGATCATTGTGGACAGTGAGGTCATGCAAAATGGAAAGGTCAGCCATAGCCCCCGGGACAAGGAGAGCTATGTGCGGGCCGACAGCGACCTGGGTGACGTCTACCTGGGAACGTTGTAATAAATGCCCATGAAGAAGAGAAGGATGGGAAAAGCACTTACCCTGGCGCTTTCCGTTTTTGTAACTGTTTTAGTGCTCTTAGCAGGGATATGCTATCTGAATCACAGCCTTCAGCTCAAACGGGAGGAAGCGATCTATGAGCCTATGGGTCGGCAGGTCGCGGTAAATGGGCATAAGCTTAACGTTTATAACGAAGGTGCAGGTGCGCACACTCTGGTTTTTCTGTCGGGAGGTGGAACTTGCTCTCCTGTGTTGGATTTCAAATCACTATACACCCGCTTAAGTGATGATTATTGTACCGTTGTGGTGGAAAAAGCGGGCTATGGCTTCAGCGAGGATGCAGATGTGCCCCGGGATCTGGATACCGTTCTCTCTGAGACCAGAGAGGCCCTGAAGCTGGCGGGTTTTGTGCCGCCCTATGTGCTGTGCCCCCACTCCATGTCGGGGATCGAGGCGCTCTATTGGGCACAGCAGTACCCCGAGGAAGTTATGGCTATCGTAGGTCTTGACATGGCGGTTCCCCAAGCCTATGAAAATATGGACATCAATATTCCGATGATGCGGCTGGGGGCTTTGGCGGCTGATCTGGGGGTGACCCGATGGATCCCCAGCCTGTCAGAGAGTGACGCTATCCGATATGGGGCTCTCACGGAGGAAGAGCAGGCCCTTTATCGGGCCATATTTTACCGCCGAACGCTCACATCGGCCATGATAAAGGAGGCTGAGGAAATTAAAACGAGCGCTGAGATCGTTCAAAATGGGGGCGCAGTGATTGTACCAATTTTGATGTTCGCCTCGGACGGAACAGGAGGAACTGGGTACGATACCGATACATGGAGAGGGTTTCAGCGGGATTTTGCTGCTGGACAGCCCAATGCGGCAGTAAGAGAGCTGGATGATCCCCACTATATCCATAACCATGCCTATCGGGAAATTGCCCTGGAGATGAAGGAGTTTCTTGCCGAGGTATTTCAGGGAACAGAATAAGGATAATTACACCCCCTGGGACATACATTGCCCCAGGGGGTGTGTGCTGTGGAGTGGAGCTTTGAGAGTCCAAAGGGGGCTGTAACCGTTCGGCAGGAGGGGAGATGCGCCGTCTGTCAGGCCATCAGCCGGGCGGGGGAACGGGCACTCTACAAGGCATGGCTCTCCGGGGAAAAGGGAAAGGTGCTGCTGGGTACTTTGATCCCCGAGGGAGGGGCACTTCGCCTCCGCCGCTCAGTGGAGGTTGCCTGGCTGGAACGGCAAGGGGCCTGGCCGCCCAAGACCGCCGAGATCCTGGAGGCATACTCCCTTCCGCCCCAGACTCCGCCACAGGGATGGACCCGTCAGGAGGAGCCGTGGAGGCTATTGGATGGGGAGCTTCGGGAGTGCGGGCGGGAGCTTCGATGGGCCTTTCTTAGGCAGGATATGGACGGGTTCTTTTTGGCCCTTCCCTGGGAAAAGCAGAAACCGTTTCCGCTGCCGTCCCTTTTCTGCCTGGCAAGCCTGGAAAAGATAGAAGAAAAATGGTACATTTTGTTCCGATTTTCCCGGCAGGGAAAGCCGGAGCTTTTGCATAATTTTTCCCATCGGTGAGACAATAGCGGCAGAATCTAACAAAGGAGGTATATCCCATGCCCAATCTCACCGCCAAGGAGCTCTCCGGACTCAGCGACCAGCTTGACTTTGAAAAAGTCATGTGCGCCAAGTATCAGGCCGCGGTTCAGGAGACAGAGGATGCCCAGCTCAAAACCAGCTTCCAGCAGTATGCCGACCAGCACCGGCAGAACTTTGAGTGTCTGCTCAATTACCTGAAGGGTTAAGGAGGAACGACATGAACGATCAGGAACGGATCACAGATATGATCCTCAGCGAGAAGAAAATGAGTACCAACTATAACACCTTTGCCTCTGAGTGCGTGGATGACCAGCTCAGAAACGAGTATCTGGGGATCCTGAATAAGAGCCATCAGACCCAGACCGCGCTGTTCAAGGCGGCACAGTCCAAGGGTTGGTACACGGTAGAGCAGGCGCCCCAGAGCAAGATCAGCGAGACCTACAACAAGTTCAACATGCAAAAACCCTGAGTTATTCGTAAAAAACGAAAAGGTCCCTCTGCCCATGAAAACGAATGAGCAGAGGGACCTTATTCTATTTTGGGGATCAAAACTTGCAAACCTGACATTGACCGGGGGGAGGTTTTGTATTAGAATAGAAACACTGTGAAAAAGAGAATGGGAGAGATACCATGCTGAACCAAAGGGAACAGGAACGATTTTGCAAGGCCCGCCGCATTGTCATCGAAAGTGATTTTTCCAAGCTGAACCCCGAGCAGCGCAAGGCGGTGCTGGCCACCGAGGGACCTTTGCTTTTGCTGGCCGGAGCGGGCAGCGGAAAAACCACGGTATTGATCAATCGGGTGGCCAACCTGATGAAGTATGGCCGAGGCTCAGACTGCAATGAGGTATCTGAGTTTGTTACAGAGGAAGATCTTTCCTTTCTGGAGGACTATGCTGATCACCCGACACCCGAGGGGAAGAGCCGGGCAGAGCGGCTTTGCCGGGTGGATCCGGCGGCTCCCTGGTCTATTTTGGCCATTACCTTCACCAACAAGGCGGCGGGGGAGTTGAAGGAGCGGCTGGAGCGTATGCTGGGGCCTTCTGCCAACGATATTTGGGCTTCCACTTTTCACTCCTGCTGCGCCAAGATCCTCCGGCGGGATATTGACAAGCTGGGCTATTCCACGTCCTTCACGATCTATGATACCGCCGACACAGAGCGGGTAGTAAAGGACATTGAAAAAGACCGGAACATTGACGAGAAAGCGTTTCCGCCCAAGGTGGTGCTGGGATATATTTCCCGGGCAAAGGATGCAATGAAACTGGCGCCTGCATATCTGGATGAGGCGGTCAAGGGCGGAGACTACCGGATCAAGCGTATGGCGGAGATCTACCTGGAGTATGAAAAGCGGCTCAAGGATGCCAACGCCCTCGACTTTGACGATCTGATCCTGCAGACCGTTCTTCTGCTCCAGCAGGACGAGGAGGTTCGGAGCTATTACCAGCGGAAGTTCCGCTATGTGCTGGTGGACGAGTATCAGGACACCAACAATCTGCAGTATGTCCTTGCCTCTACTTTGGCGGGAGGACATAAAAACTTCTGTGTGGTAGGTGATGATGACCAGTCCATTTATCGTTTCCGGGGCGCTACCATCGAGAATATTCTCTCCTTTGAAAATCAGTATAAGGACTGCAGGACCATTCGGCTGGAGCAGAATTACCGCTCCACCCAGAACATTCTGGAAGCCGCCAATCAGGTGATCCGGAACAACCAGGGCCGGAAAGGAAAGTCGTTGTGGACCGACCACGGAGACGGGGATAAGCTTCAACTCTACACGGCCATGAATCAGGACGATGAGGCCCAGTATGTGGCCGCTCAGATCCTACAGGGCTATTCTCAGGGGCGGCATTGGAAGGATCACGCCATTTTATACCGCACCAATGCCCAATCCCGTGAATTGGAAATGGCCATGAAGCGCAATGGGATACCTTATCGCATTTTTGGCGGTATCCGCTTTTTTGATCGGGCTGAGGTAAAGGATATGCTCGCATACCTGTGCGTGCTCAACAACACAGGAGACGACCTGCGTCTTCAGCGCATCATCAACAATCCTCCCCGGGGGATCGGAGCTACCACGGTGGAGCGGGCCCAGAATATTGCGGCCCAGGAGGGCCGCTCCCTCTGGGATGTGGTGAGCCGGGCGGGAGACTACCCGGAGCTGCAGAAAGCCTCTGCCAAGCTAAAAGCCTTTACAGATATGATAAATACATTGCGGGAGCAAGTCGATCAAGTTCCCCTGACGGATTTTTATGAGATGTTGTGCGCTGACAGCGGCTACGCCATTGCGCTGGAGGCAAAGGACACGGTGGAGGACAGGACCCGCCTGGAGAATGTGCGGGAGCTCAAGACCTCCATTCAGAGCTACCTGGAAAACGCTGAGGAGCCCTCTCTGGCCGGGTTCCTGGACGAGATCGCGCTTTATACCGATTTGGATAACCGTGACCCCAACGAGGAGTGCGTCATTATGATGACCATGCATGCGGCCAAGGGGCTGGAGTTCCCGGTAGTCTTTGCCGTCGGTATGGAGGAGGGGATCTTTCCCGGTATGCGGGCCATTGGGGATATGGAGGAGATGGAGGAGGAGCGGCGGCTCTGCTATGTGGCCATGACCCGGGCCAAAGAGCGGCTATATATGACCTGTGCCAACCAGAGAATGCTCTACGGCCGTACCTCGGCCAATCGTCCTTCCCGCTTCCTGGGGGAGATCCCGGAGGAGCGGGTGGAGCGAAGCGGCCGCCAGGGATTTTCAGACCAGTGGCATATGGGGACCGCCGATTGGCAGGATGAGGGCTACGAAGACACTTACGTGGCAAAACCCCGGACTACGGGTTACGGAAGCCGTTTCGGCGGAGGAAGGACTTCCGGATACGGCGGAGGATCATTTGGTCATGCGGAAGAGGGCAAAGAACATGCAGCAGGCCGTGGCTATGACCGGGGATATACGCCGGTAGGACGGGGAAGTTCCAGACCTGTCGGGAGAAGTGCGGGACCAAGCGTATCCAAGACAGCGGCTGTCCTTCCTGACTTCCATAAAGGTGAAATGGTGATCCATAAAGCTTTTGGACGGGGTATGATCCTTACCATAGCGCCTATGGGCGGGGATGCGCTCATCGAAATCGCCTTTGACAATGTGGGGACAAAAAAGCTGATGCTGAAGTCGGCCGCTCAATACATGGAGAAGCAGTCGTAATGAAACGGGAGTTTGAGTATTTTCTTTTTGAGAACTTTGAGGCCGATCAGGAGGCGGAGAATCTCCGAAATCCAAGGAAGATATTGGGAAAGGGGACAGATCCTCTTCTTTCAGAGATCGCTCAGCTCCCGGCCGGAGAGTGCTCTTATGCCGCCTGCTGTCATAAATTTGGCCAGGAGCAGATCGATAGCTTGATTGCCTGCGGAGTTCTTCGCCTTGAAAAAGATGCCCTGTTTTTTGACTCTCCGGTATTTCTGCGTAAGGACGCGGAGATATTGCGGGAGGCTGTGACTGTGGAGGCGAAAGCCATAACAGATATACTGGAGCCGTCTATTTCACAGCTTTCAATGTGCTGCGCAGAGCTAAAAAACGGGTTTTCAGTAAAAGTGAATCTCTATCACATTCTCTGCGGTATGCTGCTGGACGGGCATTTCTTTGATTATCTGAGCGGAATGGGCGTGGTGAGTACATCTCGGTGGCATCCATCAGGATTGGATTATCTGACTGTCATTTACGAAAAATGCGGGGAACTTCGGCTGCTGTCGGACGGGCTTTTATGCTCATACAACCGGCTGGCCAATGATTTATGTGCCCTGGAATCCTTTGGGGACGCCGACGGAAACCGGAAGGATTTCTATCGGCTGTTCCGGCTGATGGAGAAGGAAAAGGGCCAAGACCGCTTCAGGGAAGAAAAATATCTGCTGTGTGAAACCTTCGGGGGAGCAGATAAAAGCAAGCTCCTTTTTGAAGTATTATCCTTGATCAAAACTGGGAAATGTTTGCCTGCTGTTATGACACTCTTGGAGAACTTTGGGTATGCAAAGGCGGGAGAGATCTCGGTGCCGGTTTACCTGCCTGAACATCGGCCTATTATCATGGAGATGGAAGCCATTGTGGAGGAGTGCTTGGGGGAAGTGATGGCAAATATGCTCCTGACCCTTTCAGAGGCGCTTCCGATCACATCGGCAGAGCATGGAGTGAACCGGCTGGAGGTTGCCAACGAGATTTACCATCTCTTTTTTGGCGGTATAAACGAAGAACTGGTACGACGGGGGCATGTGGCAGCCCCGGAATATCTTCCGGGACAGGGAAGATACCTGAAGTGCATTGAAGTGTATCAGTAAAGAAAAGTAGAAGGAGCGGGCGCCCGTTACTTGGGCTTCCGCTCCTTCGGTGTTTTATGGATTCAAATTAGCTTCGACCCGGGAGATTTTTGCGACCTTTGACAGGAAGAAAAGACAGCTTGGTTTCCGAGCAGACCACAGCAATAAAAATCAGGGAAAAGCCCAGCAGGAGCCGTGGGGTGATGGGGTCGCCGTACAGCAGAACAGAGAACAGCACGCCGAATACCGACTCTAAGGAGAGAATAATAGAGGCTGAGGCGGGATCAGACCACACCTGTCCTACATTTTGGAAAAGAAGGGCTATGGTAGTGCAGAATACCGTCAGATAGAACAGCGTCCAGCCAAGAGCCGGGGTGAGGACAAAGCCTATGGGGAAGCGCTGGAGGGAAATGGCTGCGATCCCATCAAAGAGGGCAGCAAAGGCAAACTGAAAAACGGTCAGGAGGTAAATATTCTTGCCTGGAGATACGTTTGCTACAGCCACAATGTGAGCGGCAAACAAGACAGCCCCCAGAAGGGTCAGCAGATCCCCTGTCGCAATGGTGATCTCGCCGGAAATCGACACCAGAGCTACCCCAACAACGCAGAGAACGGCAGCCAACAGATTATACAGATCGGGTCGCTTCTTCATGGTAAACCAATAGAAAAATGGGACTAAAACGCAATAGACCGCTGTTAGAAAGGCATTGTTGGATGGTGTGGTTCGCTCCAAGCCAAAAATCTGCACGGTGTAAGCACCGCAGAGAAAAGCGCCGATGACAGCACCCCGCCACAGATAGTCCCAAGTGAACTCTTTCCACTGCTTCCAGCAGACAAGGGCAAGCAGAAGGGCGCCCCCCGCGAAGCGCAGGGTCAGGAGATAGAGAGAGGGGAGGGTATCCACAGTTTCCTTTACCATAAAAAAGGAGGATCCCCAGATCAGCGCCGCGGCAAAAAGCATGGGTTTGGCCAGGCGGCGCATCAAAACTTCGTGTTTCATAAGATCCTTTCGGTATGTGGTATTCCTTGAAAGTTTAGGCCGCATTTATTCCGCTTCGGCTTCGCAATATTTACAGCGGTAAATTTCCTTTTCCGGATCGGCAAGGAAGAAAGCCTGCTCCAGCTCCTGCTCCACAGTGGTAATGCAGCGGGGGTTGGAGCAATGGCGCTTTCCGGTCACATAGTCTGGGGTGCGGAGCTGGGTCTTATCCTTCTGCTCCAAAAGCATCATAATAAGGGCCATACGCATATATTTTCCGTTCAAAACCTGCTTGAAATAGCAGGCCCGGGGGTCCTTGTCCACAGCCACGCTGATCTCATTGACCCGGGGGAGAGGATGGAGCACCGACAGGTCGGACCGGCCCTTCTCCAGCTTTTCTGCGGTGAGGATATAGCTGTCCTTCAGCCGTTCATACTCCTCCGAATCGGAAAAACGCTCCCGTTGGACCCGGGTCATATAAAGAATATCCAAATTGGGAAGGGCCGTTTCCAAGTCTGTTGTCTCTTCGTAAGGGATAGCTTTCGCGTCAAGAATATCCTTCTTTACATAGTCCGGAGCCCGTAATTCGTGTGGAGAGATCAGGACGACCTTGATGCCGGAATAGCGGGAAAGGGCGGCGATGAGGGAGTGGACGGTGCGCCCATACTTCAAATCACCGCAGAAACCTACGGTAAGGTCGCTGAGTCGGCCCTTTTCCCGCCAGATGGTGAGCAGATCGGCAAGGGTCTGGGTGGGATGGTTGTGGCCGCCGTCCCCGGCGTTGATGACAGGAATGGAGGCGTTTTCAGCGGCTACCAGCGGAGCGCCCTCCAGTGGGTGGCGCATGGCGATAATATCTGCGTAACAGCTGATGACTTTGGCGGTATCCGCCACGCTCTCTCCCTTTGAGGCTGAGGAGGAATTGGCGGAAGAGAAGCCAATGACCTGGCCACCCAGCTCATACATAGCCGCCTCAAAGCTGAGGCGGGTGCGGGTGGAGGGTTCAAAAAACAGGGTGGCAAGTTTTTTTCCTTCACATATGTGTGAAAACCGCTGGGGGTCTGAAATGATTTGACTGGCAGTATCCAGCAGGGACTGCAGTTCCTCCACCGAGAGGTCGGTGATACTGATCAAACTTCTCATTGGCTGATCCAGCTTTCGTCAGAAGGATTATCCCGGAAGGCCAGCAGCTTCTGTACGTCGGAAGCCGCGATATAGCCGCAGTCGGCGGCCTGCTGAGCCATGGTGTCAAAGTCGCACAGGCTCACATTACGGACATGGGCGGCCTCCAGCCGCTCCAGGCCTTTTTTCATACCGTAGGTGAAGATGCTTACGATGCCGAGTACCTCGCCGCCGGCTTCGCGGATAGCATCTACTACGTCGATGACGCTGCCGCCGGTAGAGATCAGATCCTCGATGACCACCACCTTCTGGCCCGGCTCCAGCTTGCCCTCGATGCGGTTATTGCGGCCATGGTCCTTGGCACTGCCCCGGACATAGCCCATGGGGAGCCCCAGAATATGGCCAGCGATGGCGGCGTGGGCAATACCGGCGGTGCTGGTGCCCATGAGGACTTCTGCATTCGGGAACTCCCGGCGGACCGTGTCGGCAATGTCCTGCTCCACCCGATCACGGACTTCGGGGGCGGTGAGGATCAGACGGTTATCGCAGTAGACCGGGCTTTTGATGCCGCTTGCCCAGGTGAAAGGCTCCTGGGGACGGAAAAAGACTGCTTTGATGGAGAGAAGGTCACGGGCGATCTGTTCTTTCATAAAAACACCTCTTATGTAAAAATTCAGTTATTTTCCCAGAAATTCCGCGCAGCAGCGGGCCCAGGCCTCAACCGGATCCTCTGCGGCGGTGATGGGGCGTCCCACCACAATGTAGTCAGAGCCCAGTTCACGGGCACGCTGGGGGGTGGCAATGCGCTTTTGATCGCCTACATCTCCGCCGGCAAAGCGGACGCCGGGGGTGACGGTGAGGAAGTTGTTTCCACAGACCGCATGGACCTTTCCGGCCTCCAGGGGCGAGCAGACCACCCCGTCCAGCCCGGCCTGGGCGGCGGTATGGGCATAGTGAAGGACTACCTCATCCAACGGCTTTTCAATAAGCAGGTCACGCTCCATTGCCGCCTGGTCAGTGGAGGTGAGCTGAGTGACGGCAATGAGCAGGGGACGGGTGCCGTCGGGGCGGGTCAGGCCCTCCAGGGCGGCTTCCATCATGGGACGGGTGCCGGCGGCGTGGAGGTTGCAGATGTCCACATCAAGGGCGGAGAGGACGGACATGGCCTTCTTGACTGTATTGGGGATGTCGTGGAGCTTTAAGTCCAGGAAAATTTTATGGCCGCGAGCCTTAATGTCCCGGACGATTTGCGGGCCTTCTCCGTAGAAAAGTTCCATGCCGATTTTTACGAAGGGCTTTTCTCCAGAGAATTTGTCCAGAAAGGAAAGAGTCTGTTCGCGGGAAGGGAAGTCGCAGGCGACGATCACATCTTTAGCCATGGTGGGCACCTCCAATGATTTCTTCCAGAGAGGAGATGCCCAGCTCGTCCATGACCTGGGGCAGGTCCTCTCTGATCTCTTTACAAATGTATGGGTTGGTCAGGTTGGCGGCGCCGATCCCAACGGCGGTGGCGCCGGCGAGCATCATTTCGATCACGTCCCGGGCTGAGGAGACTCCGCCCATTCCGATAATAGGAAGCCGTACCGCTTCATACACCTGCCATACCATTCTCAGGGCGATCGGAAAAACAGCGCCCCCCGAAAGTCCGCCGGTGGTGTTGGCCAGAATGGGCCTGCGTCGCTTCAGGTCCAGCCGCATTCCCATCAGGGTGTTGATCAGGCTGAGACCGTCGGCCCCAGCTTCGGCGCAAGCTCTGGCAATGGCAGTAATGTCGGTGACGTTGGGGGAGAGCTTCATGATCACCGGTTTGTCTCCGGCCACCGCCTTGACCGCCCGGGTGACCTGGGCAGCTATCTCGGGAGAGGTGCCGAAAGCCAAGCCACCGGAATGGACGTTGGGACAACTAATGTTGACCTCCAACCAGCCTATTTGGGGACAGGGAGCCAACTTCTCTGCCACCAGGGCGTACTCCTCCACTGTGCTTCCGCAGACATTGGCCATCACAGGCTTGTGGAATATTTTTGCCAGCTCGGGCAGTTCGTGGGTGAGAACGGCGTCCACGCCCGGGTTCTGAAGGCCGACCGAGTTGAGCATTCCGCCAGGGGTCTCGGCAATGCGGGGGGTGGGGTTGCCAAAACGGGGTTGGGCAGTGGTTCCCTTGAAGGAAAAGGTGCCCAACAGATTGATGTCGAAGAGCTGTGCAAATTCCTGCCCGTAGCCAAAGGTCCCGCTGGCTGGGATGAGCGGGTTGTCCAGAGGAAGACCGCACAGGGTCACTTTGGTATTCACCATAGGATCTCCTCCTTTACCAATACAGGCCCGTCTTTGCAGATCCGCTTATTGCCGTATTTTGTCTTGCAGGAGCAGCCCATGCAGGCGCCGAAGCCGCAGCCCATACGCTCCTCAAAGCTGAATTGCCCAGAGGTATCACAGAGGGCCCACACAGCCTTCAGCATGGGCTCTGGGCCGCAGGTGTACAGATAGGTGTATTCACCGGCAGCCTGGATCCCGTCGGTAACCAGCCCTTTTTGACCATATGAGCCGTCCAGCGTGCGGCAGTCAACCGTGGCCCCAAGGGATCGGAACTCCTTCTCATAGAACACCTCATCCTGAGTGTTGAAGCCCAGGATCACATGGGGTGCCCTCCCCTGGGCGGTCAGCCTGCGGCACAGGAGATAGAGGGGGGGGACGCCAACTCCTCCGCCCACCAGAAGGGGCCGCTGTCCGGAGAGAGCAGTGTCGTAGCCGTTGCCGAGGCCCACCAGCAGGTCCAGATCTTTTCCCGGCTTGTAGAATGTCATGGCTTTGGTGCCCTCTCCCTGGGGCTTGTAGATCAGAGTGAGCACATCTTCTTCCAAATCACAGACCGAGATGGGACGGCGGAGAAATTTTCCGTCCAGGCGGAGATTCACGAATTGTCCGGGCGCTGTAATGGCCGAGGTGTCGCCCCTGAGCACCATTTTATAAATGTTGCGGGCAATGGACTGATTTTCCAGAATGGTAAAAACAGAATTTGTCATGCCTTTCCTCCCGCGTCAATGGTGGAGATGGTCAGGGTGGTTTCCTCCAGCACATCCAGCAGGACCTTGACCGTATCCAGAGAGGTGAAGAGGGGCACGTCATTCTCCACTGACAGACGGCGGATCAGATAGCCGTCCGATGCGGTGTCCAGCGACCCGGTTTCCTGGGTGTTGAGGACGTAGGCGATATGGCCTTGCCGCAGAGCGTTGGGAATGTCGTCGTTTCCGCCGTCCGCGCCGGTGATCTTTTTGCGGATCCGGGTGCGGATCCCGTGTTCCTTGAGGAAACAGGCGGTTCCTTCGGTTGCCTCAATGTTGAAGCCCAAATTATAGAACCGACGGATCAGGGGCAGGGCCTCCTCCTTATCCTTGTCCGCAATGGTGGCCAAAACAGTTCCGTAATTCTGGAGTTTCATGCCGGAGGCCTGCAGCGCCTTGTAAAGGGCCCGGTAGAGGGTATCGTCATAGCCGATAGCCTCGCCTGTGGACTTCATTTCAGGGGAGAGATAGGTATCCAGGCCGTGGATCTTGGCAAAGGAGAACACAGGGGCCTTGACAAACCAACGGGTCTTTTCGGCGGGGTAGAGCTGGAAGATGCCTTGCTCCTTCAGGCTCTTGCCCAGGATCACATTGGTGGCGATGTCGGCCAGAGAGTAACCAGTGGCCTTGGAGAGGAAGGGAACCGTGCGTGAGGAGCGGGGATTGACCTCAATAATGTAGACCTTTTCTTCCCGGTCTACAATGAATTGAATATTATAAAGACCCACGATCCCAAGTCCCAGCCCCAGTTTTTTGGCGTAAGTGAGAATGGTCCCCTTTACCTTGTCCGAGATGCTGAAGGATGGATACACGCTAATGGAGTCTCCCGAGTGGACGCCGGTACGCTCCACCAGCTCCATAATGCCGGGGACAAACACGTCCTGTCCGTCACAGATGGCATCCACTTCCACTTCTTTGCCCATGATGTAATGGTCCACCAGCACCGGCTTGTCCTCATCTACCTCCACAGCGGTCTTTAGGTAGCGGCGCAGCTGGGCCTCATTGGTGACGATCTGCATGGCCCGGCCGCCCAGCACAAAGCTCGGACGCACCAGCACCGGATAGCCCACCTGATCGGCGGCCTCCACACCGGCGTCGATACTGGTGACGGCCCGACCGGCGGACTGGGGAATGGTCAGCTTTTCCAGGATCTTCTCAAACTTGTCCCGGTCCTCGGCGTTGTCGATGGCCTCTACGGTGGTACCGATGATATTGATGCCCCGGTCCTGGAGAGGGGCGGCCAGGTTGATGGCGGTCTGCCCGCCCAGAGAGGCGATCACGTCAAAGGCGTTTTCGTAGAGTAAGATGTTCATGACATCCTCCACCGTCAGGGGCTCAAAATAGAGCTTGTCCGCCGTGGTGTAGTCGGTGGAGACCGTCTCCGGGTTGTTGTTGATGATGATGGCCTCGTAGCCGGCCTTTTTAATGGTGGAGACGGCGTGGACGGTGGAATAGTCAAATTCTACACCCTGACCGATCCGGATGGGGCCGGCACCCAGAACGACCGCCTTTTTTCGATCGGTGACCACAGATTGATTTTCCCCACTGTAGCTGGAATAAAAGTAGGGAATATAGGCGCCGGTGTGGCAGGTGTCCACCATACGGAAAACGGGAAACAGGTTTTCCCGGCGGCGGAGCTCCCAGACCTCTCGCTCGGATCGTCCCCAGAGCTGAGCGATAAACTTGTCGGAAAAGCCCATTGCTTTGGCCTTTTTCAGGATGGACAGGTTGCCGGGGGCGGTCTTCAACTCATTTTCCATGGCAACGATGCCTTTCAGGCTTTCAAGGAAGAGAGGGGTGACTGCTGAGGCATCGTAGACCTCTTCAACAGTGGCCCCCAGACGGAACAGCTGGGCCATGGCGTAGATACTGTCATACTGGAACTCCCGGACATAGCTGAGGAGCTCTTCCTTGCTCTTGCCATCAAATTTGGGCATATAGAAGTGGCACACCCCAATCTCCAGGGAGCGGACCGACTTTAAATGGGCTTCCTCTAAGCTGGCGCCGATGCCCATGACCTCGCCGGTGGCCGTCAGCTGGGTCCCCAGTTTGCTTCTGTCTGAGGCAAATTTGTCGAAGGGGAAGCGGGGAAGCTTGGCCACCACATAGTCCAGGGAGGGCTCAAAGGCGGCGTTGGTGTTGGCGATGGGGATCTCTTCCAGAGTCATGCCGACGGCGATCTTCGCGGTGACACGGGCAATGGGGTAGCCGCTGGCTTTGCTGGCCAGGGCGGAGGAACGGGATACCCGGGGATTGACTTCAATGAGGAAGTATTCCGAAGAGTTGGGG
>JAGBDQ010000198.1 GCA_017937415.1 Oscillospiraceae bacterium | reverse complement strand
ATCCCCCCGGTCTGAAAGCCCACGTAGGTGGCCATATTGACCCCCATGGGGCCGGGGGTGGACTCGCTCACCGCGATCATGGTGGTCAGGTCCGTGTTGGTGAACCAGCCGGTGTTTTCCCCCATCTCCTTCAGAAAGGGGATGGTGGCCAGACCGCCGCCCACCGAGAAAAGGCCAACCTTGGCAAACTCGAAGAAAAGGCGCAGCAGGGTCATTTTTCCTCACCGCCTTTCTTATGGAACACCAGCCACCCCACGCACCCGGCCCCCAGGACCAGGAACACGGGGGAGGAGACTGTGTCCAGCACCTGCCCGGCAAGACCGGGGAGGACCAGGAAACTGCCGGCGGCCAGGGCCAGCACGCAGAGGTAGATGACCACCGACGGGGTGTTTTTCAGGGTGGACTTTCCCAGCTTGATGACGCTGGCGGCGATGAGGGCCACCACGGCGGCGTTGACGCCCCCCAGGGCGTGCTGGACCACCGGGATGTCGGCGAAGTTGGAGAGAAAAGCGGCAATGAGGGTGATGATGACGATGGAGGGGAAGACCACCCCCAGGGTGGCCAGGATGCCCCCCAAGATCCCCGCCTCCTTGTAGCCGATAAAGGTGGCTGTGTTCACGGCAATGATGCCGGGGGTACACTGGCCCACGGCAAAATAGTCGGAAAGCTCCTCCTCGGTGGCCCACTTTTTCTTCTCTACCACCTCCCGCTGGAGGATGGGGAGCATGGCGTAGCCGCCGCCAAAGGTCATGACCCCCATTTTGGCGAAGGTGAGAAACAGATCCGCAAGCAGCATACAAAAATGCCTCCTTGAACCGTTTGTGATAAGCGAAGTCAGCCCTGGGGAAGCCGTCCCCCGGCAATGTGCTCCTTCATTTTGGCAAAGGTCTCGTCGCTGACGCTGTGCTCCATGCGGCAGGCGTCCCTGGCGGCCGTCTCGGGGGAAACCCCCAGGGCCACGAGCCACTTGGTGAGCATACAGTGCCGTTCATAGATGGGCTCGGCAATGGCAAGGCCGGCCTCGGTAAGGGTGAGAGAACCGTCGGACTCCATGACCACATAGCCGTTTTGCCGCAGCAGGCTCATGGCGCGGCTGACACTTGGCTTGGTAAAGCCCAGATGGCGGGCCACGTCGATGGAGCGGACAGCCCCCTTTTCCCCCTTCAGGATCAGAATGGCCTCCAGATAATCCTCACTAGACTCCTGGATCTTCACGGTACATGCCTCCTTTGGCATAAAATGGTTATTCCTTATTTTAGCAGAAGCGGGGACAAGATTCAAGGGAAGAAAAATTTTCAGAAGGGGCTTGACAAAGAGAGTTAGCAGTGGTAAACTGCGGAACGAAAAGGGGTTAGACGATGCTAACCCCTAAAAAATTCCCGGAAAGTTAGCGTTGGCTAATCTCTTGGGAATGAGCACGCCGCCTGGGATGGCGGAGAAAAGGGGAGGGAGCGAAATGCCCTTATCAATGGCGAAGCCGGGGGAGACCGTCACCATTCGGAAGATCACCGGCAGAGATGAGGTGCGTCAGCACCTGGCGGAACTGGGCTTTGTGGTGGACGCTGCCGTCACCGTGGTCTCGGAGCTGGCGGGGAACCTGATCCTGCAGGTGAAGGACAGCCGGGTGGCCCTGGACCGATCAATGGCAAACCGGATACTATTTTAAGAGGAGGAATCGAGATGAAAACATTGAAGGACGCCAGGGTGGGAGAGACCGTCACCGTGGCTAAGCTCCATGGCGAAGGCGCCGTCAAGCGCCGCATCATGGATATGGGTATTACCAAAGGGGTGGAGATCTTAGTGCGCAAGGTGGCTCCCCTGGGCGACCCCATGGAGCTGAGTGTGCGGGGCTATGAGCTCAGCGTACGCAAGGCGGACGCGGAGATGATCGAACTGGCCTAAAAATTTTACCCATGAGTTAGCATATGCTAATTGAAAGGAGAGAAAACAAATGGAACTGAAAATCGCCCTGGCGGGCAATCCCAACTGCGGCAAAACCACTTTGTTCAACGCCCTCACCGGCTCCAGCCAGTATGTGGGCAACTGGCCCGGGGTCACCGTGGAGAAGAAGGAGGGGCGCCTGAAGGGTCAGAAGGACGTGATCATCCAGGACCTGCCCGGTATCTACTCCCTGTCCCCCTATACTCTGGAGGAGGTAGTAGCCCGGAATTACCTGGTGAAGGAGCAGCCCGACGCCATCCTGAACATTGTGGACGGCACTAACATTGAGCGGAACCTGTACCTCACCACCCAGCTCATCGAGTTGGGCCTTCCCGTGGTGGTGGCGGTGAACATGATGGACCTGGTGCGGAAGAACGGGGATACCATCGACCTGCAGAAACTGGGCAAAGCTCTGGGCTGTACCGTGGTGAGCATGTCCGCACTGAAGAATGAGGGAGGCATGGAGGCAGCCATGGCCGCCGTCAAGCTGGCCCAGGAGAAAAAGGCCGCCGAGCTGCCTCATGTGTTCACCGGCAGCGTGGAGCACGCGGTGGCCCACATTGAGGAGTCCATTGAGGGAAAGGTGGATGCCCGGTATCTCCGCTGGTACGCCATCAAGGTCTTCGAGCGGGATGAGAAGGTGATGGCTGAGCTGAATCTGACTGCTGACGAGAAGGCGCATTTGGAGGAGCATATCGCCGACTGCGAGAAGGAGCTGGACGACGATGCCGAGAGCATCATCACCAACCAGCGGTACGCCTACATCAGCGGTGTTGTGGAACGCAGCGTAAAGAAAAAGGCCGCCAAACACGCCCTTTCTGTGTCCGACAAGATCGACCGGGTGGTGACCAACCGGGTGCTGGCCCTGCCCATCTTTGTCTGTGTCATGTTCCTGGTCTACGCCCTGGCCATGGGCGGTTCCGACTTTGCTCTGGGCACTCGGGCCACCGACTGGGCCAACGACGGCCTCTTCGGGGACGGCTGGTTTTTGAGCGGCGGCGAGGGCTATGAGGACGACCTGGGCGCCTTTGAGGAGGCCTCCGCCATCATCGAGGCCTGGGAGGCCGGGGAGAGCTCGGCTTACCTCTACGATGACGATGAGGGCACCACCGATGTGATCCCCCTCACCCAGGAGGTCTATGAGGAGGCCCTGACTGTGGCTGAGCCTGACCCCAATGACTACGGCCGCTGGCAGGACGGTATTCCTGTCATGGTGGGGTCCTGGCTGGAGAGCATCCAATGTGCCGACTGGCTCAGCGGACTGATCGTGGACGGCATCATCGGCGGTGTAGGCGCCGTGCTGGGCTTCGTGCCTCAGATGCTGGTTCTGTTCCTTCTTCTCTCCATCTTAGAGGACGTGGGCTATAT
>JAGBDQ010000197.1 GCA_017937415.1 Oscillospiraceae bacterium | reverse complement strand
GGCGATGTGAAGGGCGAGTCTGTGATTTTGGAGGGCTGCACCGTTCAGGGCAACATCACCTCCACCGCCGGACTGGTCCTGGATGAGGCCGCCATGGTCATTGGCGACGTGCTGGCCGCCGACCTGGAGACCAAGGGCAAGATCAAGGGCAACCTGCAGATCGCCCGCTCTGCCAACTTCGGTACCACCGCCCTTCTGGCGGGCAATGTGATCGCAGCCACCATTGTCATGGCCCAGGGTGCCCGGGTCCAGGGCGCGGTACGCATCGCCGAGGATCCCGAGACCAACGGCCTTTTTGGTGAGCTGGAGATCTGATCATTTACGCGGACAAGAAGATTCCCTGGCAGGAATTCCTGCCAGGGAATTTTTATGCCTGTTGGTCTTGCATTTTCTTGTGGGAAAGGGAAATAGGGACGTCACTGGGAGAACAGCACACGGTCGCTGTCCAGGGCTTTGCCCGCCTGGGCCTGGAACCGGGTCAGCAGATCGGCGGGGGTGAGCTTGTTTCTCTCCTGACCGCTTACGTCTAAAACGATGCGGCCATTGTCCATCATCAGGGTGCGGGTACCCATAGAGAGGGCGCTCTGGAGGTTGTGGGTGATCATCAGGGTGGTGATGCGGTCCTCCTGGGTGATCTGAGCTGTCAAGGATAAAACCTTTTCGGCTGTGGCGGGATCCAAAGCGGCGGTGTGTTCGTCCAGCAGAAGGAGCCAGGGGGGATTCATGGTGGACATGAGGAGGGTGAGGGCCTGACGCTGGCCGCCCGAGAGAAGACCAACCGGCTGCTTCATCCGGTCTTCCAGCCCCATGTTTAGCAGGGAGAGCCGGGCCCGGAATCTTTCCCGGTCCGCCTTGCTTAAGGAGGAGAACCAGCCGCCCCGGCCGGCGGCAAGAGCCAGGTTTTCTTCGATGGTCATGCCGGGGGCGGTGCCCGCAAGGGGGTCCTGAAAGAGGCGGCCGATGTGCTTGGCCCGCCGGTATTCCGGCATATAGGTGATGTCCTGCCCGGAAATCACCACTGAGCCGCTGTCCACGTAGAAGCTGCCTGCGATCGCGTTGAAAAGGGTGGACTTTCCCGCCCCGTTGGAGCCGATGATGGTGGCAAATTCCCCTTTGTTCAGATGGAGGGACAGATCCCGGAGGGCGGTCTTTTCGTTCACTGTGCCTGGGTTGAAGGTCTTGGATATATGAGTGAGTGTCAGCATGGAGCATTTCCTCCCTTGGCCTTTTGCCTGTGCAGGAGCAGGGGATACTGCTTTTTCAGATAGGGCAGGGCGATGGTAAGGGCCACAATGACCGCAGAGGTCAGCTTGAGCATATAGGCGGGCATCTGGAGTTGGATAGCCAGGGCGTAGACCAGCCGGAAGAGAAAGGCTCCGGCCACTGCGCCGATCCCCCGCAGGAGAATGCTGCCCCGGGGTACCAGCACCCGTCCGATAAGTAGGGAGGCCAGAGCTACAGTAAGGATCCCGGAACCCATGTTGATCTCGGCAGAGCGCTGATACTGGGCCAGCATACACCCGGAAAGGCCGGTGAGGGCCCCTGAGAGGCACAGGCCGATCAAGGTGGTGAAGGCGGGGTTGATAGAGGAGGAGCGGACCATGACCGGGTTATCTCCGGTGGCCCGGATGGCGAGACCCAGGCGGGTGGAGAGAAACAGGGTGAGGAGCCCCACTGTCCCGGCGGCAAGGAGGGCCAGGACCAGGAGCCGGGCTTGGGGAGTGCCCAGCAAGTCACGGGCCAGGGTGAGAAGGGTATCGGTCTTGTTCAGGTTTACCTGAGAAGAGCCGGCCATAACGGCGATATTCACCGAATAGAGTCCGGTGTTGACAATAATGCCCGAGAGAAGGGAATCGATACCCAGGCGGGTCTGGAGCAGAGCGGTGACCAGGCCTGAGGCGGCCCCTGCCGCCATGGCGGCGGGAAGCGCGAGCAGAGGGTGGCCTGAGAGAGCCACCATGGCCCCCACGGCGGCGCCCAGGGTGAAGCAGCCATCGGTGGACAGGTCGCATACTCCCAGCATGGAGTAGCTGAGAAAGAGTGCCAGGACGGTGAGAGAATAGATAAGTCCCAGCTCCAGGGCGGTCTGCAGTAAAGAAAGCATGGTGTGTTATCCCTCCAGGTCGCCGAACTCCTCGGCGGTGGTGATGGATTGGAACCTGGTACACAAAGGAGTGAAGAGCTTTTCAATTTCAGCGAAGTCAAAACCAAGGGCGACGCAGGTTTCGGTGTTCACCGTGGCGGTACCGTTGTCAAAAGTCATGACGGGGACTTCGGCAGGGGACTTGCCCTCCAGAAGGATCTTGGCTACCATATCGGCGGTCTTCCGGCCCAGGTTGGCGTAGTCTACGCCGTAGCCCAAGAAGGCGCCGTTGAGGGCGAAGGAGTCGGCCCCAGTGTAGTGGGGAATACCAGCCTCCACAAAGGTCTCATAGATAGCCAGATAGGACTTCATGATGGTGTTGTCGGTGGGGGTGAACACGGCGTCCACGCCGTCCTGCACCAGGGCCTGGGCGGCTAAAATCACCTCATCGGCGTTGGTGGCGGTACGCTCCACATACTCGATGCCCCGTTGGCTCAGATACTCCTTGGCGTGGGCAATAGGGGTGGCGGAGGAATCCTGTCCTAGGTCGTAGAGAAAACCAATTTTTTTGGCCTGGGGCTGGGCGGCGAAAATCAGCTTCATGACGGCGTCGGTGTTCAGATAGTCGCTGGTGCCGGTCAGGTTGCCACCGGGGGCGTCCAGGGAATCCACCAGCAGAGCCCCCACCGGGTCGGACACGGCGGAGAAGACCACGGGGATGCCGCTGTCCTCGGTGGCGGCCTGCATGGCCATGGCTACCGGAGTGGCAATGCCCACCATCAGGTCCACCTCGTTGGATATGAAGTTGGAGATAATCTGGTTCATCACCGCCGGGTCGGCGTTGGGGTTGTCGTAGGAAATGCGGAAGGTGATACCCTTTTCCTCGCCGATCTCTTTGAGCCTTGCCTGAAGATTTTCATTGATCTGGTTGAGGGAGGCATCGTCCACATAGTTGCAGATGCCCACCGTGTAGGTCTTGCCGCCATCATCTGCTGTGTCGCCGCAGGAAGCGAGGGAAAAGACCAGGACCAGAGCCAAGAGCAGGGAAGAGAGAGCCTTACATGTGCGGTTTTTCATACTGTTTTCCTCCAAAATAATAGATTTTGGGTGGTGATGGAGGGACCGCTCAGGCAGCCTGCGGCTGCCTATAAGCCTTTTTAGAAACAAAAAACGCTCCTGTCCCATCTATGGGACAAAAGCGTCAGCTTCTGCGATACCACCCAAATTGACATTCCATTCGGAAATGTCCTCTCGCTACGTGTACCATCATACACGCCCCGATGGATAACGGGTGGGTGCCCGTCGGCATCTACTTGGGAAAAAGCCCCGTTCAAGCCGCCCTCAGAAGTCCATTCGCCGGTTTCCCTGTGCCCCGTTTCCACCATCGGGGGCTCTCTTTAACTGGGTCGGGCCGGTTACTTCTCTTCCTCACAGGTTTTTGCTGTGTTGAATTGTTGATATTATAAAGCAGTCAGGGCCGTCTGTCAACCCCCAAATTTCTCCGGAGGAAGGAAATTTGTCTTTCGGGGACAAACTATCCCGGGGAAAGGGAAGAAAGCCTCTTGACATGGGGGAGAAAAAAGGTTAAGATAATACTACACCCCAGGGGGGTGTTGAGAAGGAGGCGGAAACCTATGATGGCTGACGAGAAAAAGATCGCCCGGATGCTGAAAACCGCCCGGGGACAGATCGACGGCATTCTGAAGATGGTGGAGGAGGACCGCTACTGCGTGGACATCTCCCAGCAGGTCATGGCCACCGAGGCGCTGCTCAACCGGGTGAACCGGGAGATCCTGGCCGCCCACCTGCGGGGCTGTGTTCAGCAGGCGGTTACCGCCGAGGAGCGGGAAGCCAAGGTGGAGGAAATGGTCTCCACGCTGGATAAAATACTGAAATAAGGGGCGGAAAAGCGCTCCGTATCTTGAACGAGGTGGTTAGATGAGACAAAAATTTACCGTGACCGGCATGACCTGTTCGGCCTGCTCGGCCCATGTGGAGAAAGCGGTATGTAAACTGGAGGGTGTGGATACGGTCAATGTGAACCTGCTGGGTGGCTCCATGCAGGTGGATTTTGACCCCTCCCAGCAGTCCTGCGACACCATCATCCAGGCGGTGGTGGATTCGGGTTATGGAGCCTCCCTGCCGGGAGAAACAGGAGGGAAGGGGAAGGCAAAGACTGCCGGGATGCCCGACATGGAGGAGGAGCTCTCCGCCATGAAGCGGCGGCTCATCATCTCCTTCTGTTTCTTTATCCCCCTCTTTTATCTCACCATGGGGCACATGGTGGGCCTGCCCATTCCGGGCTTCTTCCACGGTCCGGAAAACGCCCTCATTTACGCCCTGACCCAGGTGCTGCTGCTTCTGCCTATCATGTACGTCAATGACAAGTACTACAAGGTGGGCTTCAAGACCCTGTGGCACCGTGCCCCCAACATGGATTCCCTCATTGCCCTTGGCTCGGCCGCCGCTGTGGTTTACGGGCTTGTTGGGCTCTACCAAATTGGCTGG